>CALEYM010000073.1 GCA_937926185.1 uncultured Bacteroidota bacterium
CAGGATGCGGGTAAGGCGGAAGAGCTGGGCCCCGGCAAGGAGGGCGGCGAGCAAGGCGCCGGCGATGAGCCAGAAACGGGTTCGCTCCCACTTCAAGTCCTGTTCCTGTTGTGCGATGGTCGCCTCTTTTTTTTCGGTTTCATATTTGGCCTCCAGTTCGGCCACCTGCCGGGTGCGTTCGGCGTTGAGCATGCTGTCGTTTACCTGAACGTATTGCCGCAACATTTCCAGCGCCTTCCCGGGTTGGCCCGTGGCCTTAAAAATATCGGAGCCGAATTTAAGCATTTCCCGGTATTCAATGGAGCGGGAGAAGCGTTCCGCCAGACGCAGGGCAATTTGCTGGTGGCGGGTGGCCTCCGGGTAGCGTTTGAGGTTGTAGGCATTGGTTGCCATGTTGATGTGGGCGAATAAGATCTGGAGGGAGTCGCCCGAGCCCTGCGCAGTGGCGAATTGCTTGGTAAAATAGGGTGTAGCCCCGGCATATTTCCCCTGCGCTTCCAGGATATTGCCCACTTTGGCCAGGGCGTTGGCCGCGCGTACCCGGTCGCCGGTGGCCTCAAATACTTCGGCGCTCCGGCGAAAGTCCGATACGCTGGAATCCGGTTGTTGTGCAAAATAATGCAATACTCCGGAAAGCATCAGGGAATTGGCCAGAAAGTAGGAATCCCGCTCCATCCGGGAAACCTCAAGCGCCTGTTCTACATAGTCCCGGCTTTTAGTGTAATTTTTTTGCGCATGGTGCAATGCCGCGAGGTTGTAAAGGATAGCCGGCATGGCATCGGCCTGTTGTTCCGTTTCAGCGCGCCTGAGGCACTGCAGGAAAAGGTCTATGGACTGTTCGTGCCGGCCCGATTTGAACGCGTCGGATGCCCGTATCAGCAGGCTGTCGAAGGGTAAGATGGCGGTTTGTGCGGAGAGAAACAACGGAATAATAAAAGTAAACGCCGGCAGAATTCGCTTTGCCCCGAAGTGCATGGTATTATATTTATTAAAAAACTAAGTGCGGAACAAAGTACGCGCTTTTTCTCTAAATCTACCCCCGGTGTTAACAGGCTTAAGATAAAATTTACCAACGGCTGACTTGCAAAATTGCCGGTTTCGCTGGGGAAAACCCTGTTGTCGCTGAATTCTGTTGACCGGCGACGACGGGTATCCCCATATTCGACATGGTTTTTATAATCGGGTCTCCTGTTTGTCCACTTTTAATTTTATAGTAAACATGAAAAAGTCTGCACTTTTAAAAATCCTGATCAACGTTTCCCTTTTTCTTTTTCTCCTGATATTTACGACCGGTTTGAACGCCCAGGCCAAGCTCTCCGTACAAGGCCTGCTGAAAAAAAGCGACGGCACCTCCCTGCCCGACGGCAACTACGACCTGACGTTCAAATTCTACGACGCGGAAACCGGCGGCGCCGCCCTGGAAGCCGTAACGGTAAACACAGAGGTGAACGGCGGGGTGTACAGCGCGGTGCTGAGCGGTTTTACGAGTCTTACCTTCGCCATACCTTACTATGTCAGCGTAGCGGTGAATGGCGGCACCGAATTGCTGCCGCGTATTGCGCTGACGGCCGCGCCCTATGCGATTTCCCTGCAGGGGCAGAACAACAAGTTTCCGAGTATCGGTACGGTGGAGGCGGATGCAATAGACGTGGTGGGGGTTGTGAACGCCGGTTCGGCGACGGTTTCCGGCGCCATGAATGCCGGTTCGGCAACTGTTTCCGGCGCTACCAATACCGGTTATGTCCGTGCAGATGGCGGAGCGCCGGCCGGCGGTGTTGCGGGTAAAGGATTTTCTTTTAAAAATGGCGGCGACGAAGACGGCGGTATGTTTTCCTATCAGGACAACCAGGTATCGCTTTATGCCAATGCTACCGAAAAAGTGAAAGTAACCGGCGCATTGATCGAATTGTTCGGCAATGTGAATACCAATGATCTTACTGTTTACGGCGGACTCACTTCCAATGATCAAACCGTGAATGGAAACCAGCAAGTGAACGGCAATGAAGCGGTGACCGGCGAATCGTATGTGGCCGGCCGCATCCGCACAAACGGCCTAAGTGCGGGTGGCGGTCTGACGTTTAACTACCCCGGTGTTATCAACGACACGGACTCCGGTATTTTCGGCACGGGCGATGGCCGCGTGGCCGTCTATTCAAACGGATCAAAGGTAGCCGAGTTCACCCCTCCGCAAGGGTATAATAACAACACCGATGTGATCGAAAGCGCCATTAAATTCTGGGGCGTACAAAAAGGCCCGAACTCACCCCAGGTAGAATGGGACGTAAATACCGGTGAATTACAAGTGGATAACTCCAGCCGCAGGCTGAAACGGAATATCCGTGATATGGAGGAGGATTTCACCAAAATACTGAAAATACAGCCTAAGTTTTATAACCGTATCGGTTATCCGGATTCACTGGTGGAAGCGGGTTATATCGCCGAGGAATTCGACAGCCTGGGCTTGAATCACCTCGTTCACTATTATGCGAACGGCGAGGTGTTCGGTATCGCATACGACCGGATACCACTTTATCTGACCGAAATAGTCAAAATGCACCAGGCTGAGATCGAAAAACTCAAAGCCGAAGTCGGCGCACTGACCGCGGAAAAAAATGCCCTCGGCGCCGAAAATGCCGGCCTCCGTGCAGACATACAAAAACAGCAGGCAGATTTTGGGAAACAGTTGGACGAAATCTCGCGCCGGCTGAGATCGTTGGAAACGGCGGCCAGCAACCGGTAATTATCCGCCCCACGGCGGCCGTCTCATCAGGTTTTTGACGCACAGCCCCCGATGCTACCCTGCTCTCCTTCCGGAGCGGGGCGGGTTGCGACGCATTTTTCCATCATCCTCAACATCTCAGCACATGAAAAGTATTCTACACAGGCAGTATTCCGTAATGCTCCTGCTCTCCATATTTGGGGTTTTGCATAGCATGCATGCCCAAAACAACCCCTGCAAAGCCCTTGTGCCCGGCGGCGGCGAAACGGCCGGCACCTTTTTCTTCAACTACGGCAGCGGAACCCAGGTCCGCAACCTCAAATACCAGCAAAACTTTGCCATCGGCGCGCCCCTGGTTGGTCCGCATTCGAGCGGCGCCTACTTCGGCTCCATGGGATTCTGGACGCGCTTCATTGCGCCGCCGGGTGCGCCCGTGGTGACGGCCACGCAGGGCGAACTGCTCGACCGGATCCAGGTGTCCTGGAACCTCGACCCCCTCAGCCCGGCGCCCGAACAGGGTTTCAAAATCTACCGCGACGGCATCTTCCTCGCCCAGGTGGACAAAAGCGTCAACAACTACAACGATTTTAACGTCATCGCCGGCCGGCCATATATCTATGAGATACGGGGTGCCAACCAATACGGCAACGGCGCCATAGGCACGGCGCTTGGATTCCAGGTGCCCAACGGCGTGGTGACCGGCTGGGTGCAGACCCTGAACAACAACCCCGTACCGGACGCCCTCGTGGCCCTGACGCCCATGCAGGGCTTTTCGATGAAAATGGCAGCCGATCAGGGCGCCGGCGCGGATAACACGGGCATCGGCAGTTTTTTGCCCGTACACCCCGACAGCGCCTGGTCGCTTTGTTTTTGGGTGAAAACCCTGTCCGTCTCCGGCAACGCCGATCTGATCTCCCTGACCACGCCGCCCGTCGCGCTCGACATTCGCGGCGCAGTAGGCGGCCAGCCGGGTATCGAAGTATCGTACGGCGGCAGTACGCTGCTGTCCCACGTTTTCAACTCGCCGGGTAAAAACGGCTGGCAGCACGTTGCCGTTACGTTTGACGACGGTCGTTATCGCCTGTATATCAACGGAGCGCTGGCCGCGCTGATGAATGGAAGCGCCCTGCCCGAAACAAAAGACCTGCTGCTGGGGGTGCTGGCCGGCGCCGGCAACGGCGGCTGGAACGGCCTGCTCGACGAATTGCGCATTTACCACGGCCTGGCCCTCGACGAACTCAATTTGGCTGGAGTAATGGAAGGCACCGCGTCCAAACTGACGCCTGGACTCCGGTATTACTGGAAGATGGACGAAGAACTGGGTACCAAATCCTTCGATATCATCAACCGCACCCGCCTGCATTTTTGTAACGCCACTTTTAATCCGGACCGGCCACCCGTGCGTGTCGCGGGAATCACTAATGAAGAAGGCTTTTACCGCATCGAATCGGCCAACTACGGCACCGGCACCACTTTTTTGGCCGAGCCGATGAAAAACTTTTATAAACACCGCGCGCTGAAGTTCGATCGCGGGGAATCGGATTACGCCACCTTGCCCAATTTCCCGGTGACTGTCAAATCCACCCTCGAAATGTGGGTGAACAGCGCCGGCCCTGAAGGCGACCAGGTACTCCTGTCCAAACGATGGAACGGCGCCAACGATTTCAGGCTCTTGTTGCGCGAAGAGGGCGTAAACAACCGGATATTTTTCCAGCTCAACGGCGGCGAGGCCGATTTCGGCCTGCTCGGCAACAACTACCAGCACTTAGCCTTCACCATCGAAAGCGGCGGACCGAATACCATTGTCACAGCCTATAAAAACGGCGTGCTGATCGGCTCGGCCAACCTGCCGCCCATCAGCGGCACCTGGTCGGACCCCGCGGAACCCTGGACGCTCGGCGCGCGCAAAAGCGGCGCATCGTACACCGATTTTTACGGCGGCCTGATCGACGAAGTGGCGCTGTACGACAGCACCCTGGCCCAAACCGTCATTCAAACTCACGCTGCCAACAGCCGCGACCCGCAGGAACGCGGCCTGCGCATCTATTTTGCCCTCGACGAAGGCAGCGGCAACCGTCTCAATAATGCAGGTTCCTATCTCAGCGGAAACGGTACCGCTTTCGGCACGGAATGGACGGCTTTGGCGCCCAACCAGGAAACCACCCCCCGCGTATTCGCGCCTAAAACCCGGCAAGTGACGCTCAATCCGAGCGTTACCTCCGTGGATCAGGTGGACTTTACCGATCGCAGCACCATTGCCGTTTCAGGTTTTGTGCGGTATGAAGGCACCGATTGCTTTGTCAACCGTGCCGAAATTCTGGTTAACGGCGAATCCTTCAAACCGAAGATATTTACCGATTCGCTGGGGCGTTTTACCATCGATTTTGAACCGGGCGCCACGGCAACCCTGTCGGTAGTATATGAAAATCACAACTTTATTCCGGCCTCGTGGGACATTGTCAACCTAACCAGCCCGCTCGCGGGAGTCTTGTTCAACGACGTCACCAAACGCAAGATAAAAGGCCAGATCGCCGGCGGCAATTGCCGCAAATCCATTATCTCCGGCCCCGCCGACGACTGCCGCCTGACGGTGCGCACCCTCGACGGCTGTTTTGAACGGACGGACACGGTGCAGGTCGAAAACGGCATTTATCAACTGGCCAACCTGCCGCCGCTGGAAGTGACCATCGCCGTCAGCAAACACAACAACCCGAAAGTTTACCAGTTTTTCCAGATTGAAGGCGGCCGCAGGCTTGATCTGACGGATCAGGATTCCAGCGGCGTGGATTTCATCTATTTCGCGCCACCCTCGGTGGACGTCGCCGGCTTCGATAATTTTTATAAAATATGCCAGGGCGATTCTATTCCAATCCCGGATGATGACGGCAACCCGCTGATCGTGATCGAAGAAGGGCAAATGGTGAAACTCGACGTCACCGTGTACGAACAGTATGGCCCCGCACAGGACGCGGGCGACCGCTGCCTGCTCGATTCCGCCCTGCTGAGCATCGACAATACCTTTGATTTGAATTATAATTTTCTGGAGC
>CALEYM010000074.1 GCA_937926185.1 uncultured Bacteroidota bacterium
TCGGGGGTATAAGAAATTGAAAAATCATCCAATCCATTGTAAATCAGATTATTACTCCCATCAAACACCATTACCTTTTCTTCAAACAAGGCGTGAATGGAGTTTTGATCGATGATCCGCAACAAATCCATGTCCACTTCATTTACTTTTACGATCAGGCGCCCCGTTGTGATCGCCCGGCTTTCCAGCCGGGTGTAGAATTCTTCCCTCCTGTAGATATCGGATAGCCAATAGACTGCCAGTGAAAACAGTACCAGGATGCTGGCCACGATCACCGAAAACCGGAGGGTAAGTTTTGCCCGAATATTCATACGACTGCCGCGGTTTACAATTCCTTGAGATAGTAACCCATTCCCTGTTTGGTATGTATCAGTTTGGGCTCAAAGTTCCGGTCTATTTTACGGCGCAAAAAATTGATATACACGTCCACTACATTGGTGCCGGTATCGAAATTGACATCCCATACCTGTTCTGAAATTTCGCTCCGGGTGGCAACGCGCCCGTTTTTTCGCATCAAGTATTCAAGTAAAGCATATTCTTTAGCCGTCAGCTCTATGGGCTGGCCGGCCCGGCTGACTGTTTTAAAGGCTATATTGACCTCCAGGTCTGCAATTTGCAGCACTTCTTCATCGCGCTGGTCGACAGCCGGAGACATCCGTTTCAATTGCGCCCGGATACGCACCAGCAACTCCCGCAAGTCGAAGGGCTTAACCAAATAATCATCGGCGCCGAGATCGAAGCCGGTTAGTTTTTTTTCAATACCGCCCAGCGCCGTCAGGATAATGATCGGAATTTGTGGGAGCCGCTCCCGGATACCCCGGCATACTTCGTAGCCGTCAACATAAGGCAAATTCAGATCCAGCAATACCAGATCATATCCCTGCGATAAGGCCAAATGCCGGCCCACTGCCCCATCGGGCGCTATTTCCACGATAAACTGCTGCTCTTCCAGCCAGTTTTTGATGGAGGTCGCTACTTTGGGTTCGTCTTCGATGAGCAAAATTCTATGTTGCTTCATGGTCGATTTCGTTGCCGGCCGACTTACATCAGCCGCCTGCTCCAACGGCTGCTGCCCGTATCCGCCACTTTTAGTTGCTTTTTTTGCTCCAAATGAAGCCGGAGCGCTGTCAGGGCAGCCACCTGCGCCGGCGTTTGACGGCTTTCCAGCAGGCGATCTGGCGTAAAATGTTCCTTTACAAAATTCGTGTCAAATTCGGCGGAAACGAATGCGGGATGATCCATGACGAAACGCCCAAAGGGCAAGGTGGTCGCGGCGCCTTCAATTTCGTATTGGGCTATGGCTTCTTTCATGCGCTGAATGGCCTCGGCCCTGGAATTGCCGTGCACGACGAGTTTGGCCAGCATGGGATCGTAGTAAATGGGCACATCCATTCCTTCCGTGTAGCCGTCGTCCACCCGAATGCCGGGCCCGGCGGGAGGCCTGTAGCGCGTCAGTTTGCCCACGCTGGGCAGGAAGTTATTTAATGGATCCTCGGCATAAACACGAAGTTCGAGGGCATGGCCATTGATGCGCAGGTCGTCTTGCGCAAAGGGCAACGGCTCGCCACGCGCGATCCGGATTTGCAGTTCGACCAGGTCCAGGCCGGTGATCATTTCCGTCACCGGGTGTTCCACCTGAAGCCGGGTGTTCATCTCCAGGAAATAGTAGTTGCGGTCGGCATCCACGAGAAACTCGACGGTTCCGGCGCCGGTGTAAGCGCAGGATTGCGCCACCCGTACCGCCGCCTCTCCCATCGCCCGGCGCATATCCGGAGAGAGAATAGCGCTCGGCGCTTCTTCCACCACCTTTTGGTGCCGGCGCTGAATGGAGCACTCGCGTTCGAACAAATAAACAATATTGCCATGCGTGTCGCCCAATACCTGTACTTCGATATGCCGCGGAGCGCTCACAAATTTTTCAATAAAGACAGAGCCGTCGCCAAAAGCAGAAACAGCCTCCGAAACAGCCCGTTCCATTTGCTCCTGCAACTCTTCCTCCCGCTCCACCACCCGCATGCCCTTGCCGCCGCCACCCGCGCTGGCTTTGATCAGTACCGGATAGCCCACCTGGCGGCCGATCTCTTTGGCCTTGCCGATGTCGGTAACAGATTCGTCAATCCCTGGCACCATTGGCACATCAAACCTTTTAGCAGCCTCTTTCGCTGCCAGCTTACTACCCATTGTTTCAATACTGTGGGGGTTCGGGCCAATGAAGACAAGACCGGCATCCAGCACTTTTTGTGCAAACGCGGCATTTTCGCTTAAAAAACCGTATCCGGGATGAATGCCCCCGGCGCCCGCAAGAAGCGCCGCTTCAATGATCTTATCGCCAAGGAGATAACTCTGCGCGGAAGGAGGCGGGCCGATACAAACGGCTTCGTCGGCAAAGCGCACAAACGGCGCATGCCGGTCGGCTTCCGAATACACGGCCACAGTGCGGATACCCATACGCCTGGCCGTGCGCATGATGCGAAGGGCTATTTCGCCGCGGTTTGCAACCAGTATTTTTTTCATAATCATTGCGTCATTGAAGTCATTGTCAGGTGAGCCGGCAAAACTACCCCGGTGAAAAACCTTTTCGTCTGGGCAGTTTCCATGGCTCGTCCGTTAAAAATCCCTGCCGGCGTCATTCCCCGGACGGCATTGGTCAGGAAAATTTCCCCGGCGTTTTGCAGTGCTGCGAAAGTAGCGGGTTTCTCCTGAACGGCCAAACCCGCGGAGCGGGCGGTTTGCAGGAGCCACTCCCGTTGTATGCCGGCCACGCATCCTTCTGAAAGCGGTATGGTGCAAAGCGTCCCGTTTTCCCACCAGAAAACATTACTGGAAGTTGCTTCGCAAATCCGGTCAAATGTGTTCAGGATCAGTACGTCGTCGCATCCCAGCCGCTGCGCCTCCAATGCCGCTGCCACGTAGCGAGCGGCGTTCAGCGTTTTGAAATTGGAAAAAGCGTCGACCGGTAAACGCGCGTTTTCGGCCACACCAAGGGTGATTCCGGGTTCGAGCCATTCATAAGCGGAGGAGTCCAGGGCTTGCGCCGTTATCAGAAATTGGGGCGCGTGATCCCGCGGAGCATACAAGCCCCCCGGCGAACGCCAAACGCTGAGCCGCGCGCGGGCATTGAGCGGGCAAATTTTCAGCATTTCGGCCTGGAAATACGATGCGTTCCAGTTGTTGGGCAATTGAAAACCGAGGGCAATCAAACCGGAAGACAAACGATTCCAATGCCGGTCAAACAAAGGCATTTTTCCGCTGAACACCCGAACGGTTTCGAAGAGGGCGTCGGCGTAAAAAAGAGCCCGTTGCGCCAATGCCAGGTCGTCGGGCAGCGCTTCGAAAATTTGCGAATTAAAATTGACTGCCATTCAATTATTTAAGGAACAAACTTCCGGCTTCGGATACGATATTTTGCTCCCGCTGATAAAGCGCATAGTTGAATCCGGGATGCAGGCTGTAAGCGCCATGACGGCCTTTTTTGTCGAGCGCAACATAGCCGACCTGGTTTTCCGCGGCTTCTTTGGGATACTTTTGCGCCAGGCGTTTAATCACCGTTTCCGCGGCTTTTTGCGGGTGTTTGCCGCGCCGGATTTCTTCGACGATGAGAAAACTGCCGAGCGTCTTCAACACCAATTCTCCCAAACCGGTGGCCGCTGCAACGCCCGCATCATTGTCGGCAAACATACCAGCCCCAATGATGGGGCTGTCCCCTACCCTTCCGTGCATTTTAAATGCCATGCCGCTGGTAGTACAGGCGCCGGCTACCTGTTGTCGGGCGTCTACCGCCACGATGCCTATAGTATCGTGGCGTTCAATGTTAATGACAGGTTTATATTCCGATTTTATCTTCCACGCTTCCCAGGCCTGACGGGCCTTTTCCGTCAGGAGATTTTCTTTGGGGAATCCTTCTTTCAGGGCAAATTCCAGGGCGCCTTCTCCGCTCAGCATAACGTGCGGCGTTTTTTCCATCACCCGGCGCGCCACGCTGATGGGGTGCATGATATGTTCCAGAAAAGAAACTGAACCGGCGTTGCCAAACTCGTCCATGATACAGGCGTCCAGCGTCACGTGGCCATCCCGGTCGGGAAATCCGCCGTAACCCACACTGGTGTCGTCCGGGTCGGCTTCCGGTATGCGGGCGCCGGCTTCCACCGCGTCCAGGGCCCGGCCGCCGGCCGACAAAATTTTCCAGGCGGCAGCAGTGGCTTCCCTGTTGTCCCAGGTAGCGATCACCGCGGGCAGGGCGCCTTTCGCGGGAAGTTCAAAAAAGGAGGCGGTGCCGGGCCACCAATTGCCAGCGCCGGCTGCCAGGGCGCCAACTAAGGAATTATGAAGAAACTGCCGACGGGTTTTCATGTATGAACTTCGGTTAAAAAAAGGAAGGAAACGTATGTCAATCGCTTATGTTTGCCAAAAAATCAGGTTAAAAGTGGCGCCGTTGATTCCATTGTCCACCAGATTGGTATTTCAATTATTCCTGCTTGTGCTTGCGGGCTTTGCCTGCCAACGAAAAAACAAGACCGAAGACCCCGGCGTTTGGAAAAAAATACGCCTCGACTTCCGGCAGATTGATGCTCAGGGGCTAGCCGGCCCAAGCGGCGGCAAGGTAGCAGTGAACTATGAATTTTGCTTGCCCGCTAATGAATCTTATTGGAAAAAAGTGCGAAAAATTGACGCTTCCGCCCAAAAATACGCCGGCTCGGCCGGCCGCTCAGGTTGCGGAACCGGGCAATGGCTGATCGTCGGCGCCACAAACCAGCCGAAATACATGCGTGTCTTGTACGAACTGGCGTCGCTGCCTTACGTGGAAAAAATTGAGCAAACTTTTTGGGAATAAAACTCATGTCTCATTCCGCTGCTATTGTCAATATCCGGGTACAAACGCTGGTTGTGGCGCTGTCTTGTTTGTTGTTCGCCATCAAACTACTGGCATATTTTATGACGGAATCCGTGGCCGTTCTTACCGATGCGCTGGAAAGCACGGTGAACGTGGTGACAGGGTTCACGGGTTTGTACAGCCTGAAAATCGCCGCCCGCCCGCGCGACGAGAATCACCCTTATGGTCATGGAAAAGTGGAGCTGATCTCTGCTTCTTTCGAAGGCATTCTCATTCTGGTCGCTGGTCTGATCATCATTTACGAAGCCATTTCCAACCTGCTCCATCCGCACGCCCTGCGCGAACTGGACTTCGGCATCGCCCTGATACTGGGTACGGCAGTGGTTAATTACGCCCTGGGCTGGCACTGCATCCGGGTGGGTAAAAAAAATCATTCGCTTGCGCTGCAGGCCAGCGGAAAACATTTGCAGACCGACACCTGGAGTACCTTGGGTATTGTAGCCGGTCTGATCCTGATCCGCCTGACCCAACTCACCTGGATTGACAGCGCGGTGGCTATCCTGTTTGGCGTGCTGGTCATCGTGGAAGGCGCTAAAATTATTCGGCAAACCATCGGCGGCATAATGGACGAAGCCGATACCGCGTTGTTAAAACAGCTAATTCAGGCGTTAAACGCCGCTAAGCCGGACAACTGGATCGATCTGCACAATTTGCGCATCATCAAATACGGCGCTATCCTTCACCTTGATTGCCACCTCACCGTCCCCTGGTATTTTAATGTTAACGAGGCGCACGAAGAAGTTGACGAGTTGGAACGCATCATCCGCGAACAATTTCCCAGATCACTGGAGATGTTCGTGCACACCGACGGTTGCGTGCCGCCTGTTTCCTGCCGGGTTTGCCCTCTGGAAAAATGTGCCGTACGACAACAATCTTTTGAAGGCCGCCTGGAATGGACCTTTGAAAATGTCACCTCGAACCGGAAACACGGGATGCCGGATGAACCTCCTTATGGCGATCCGGCCGGGCGACAAAAAGATAATAGTTAAAAATACGGCCTTTGCGGAGCAGTACCGTCCGCTCGATATGCATGGCCCGCCCGGTCAGCATTTGCGCATATTCGGAGCGGGTAAATTGATGCGGATGCAACAGGTCTGCCGGCGCCAGCTGAAATATACGCCTGACCCAGGGCATATTGTGGGCATCCACCGACAACAGCAGATACCCGCCGGGCCGCAGCAAGGCCGTCAGCCGGTCGAGGCCCCGGCGCAGATCGGCTACATGATTGATGGCATTGAGGCAAAATATGGCGTCGTAGGGTTTTCCCGGCGAGAAAGATTCCAGCGTTTGCGCGAAAAAACGGACATTCGGATAATCTGACGGGCTGAACTGTGGTAAAGCCGCGGCATAACGGTCAACCAAGGGGTCTACCGCATCTACTGCATACCGGTCGTCCAGTATGGTAAAAATACCCGCCGGCCCGCAGCCGGCATCCAGGACATTGGCCCCAGCCGGCAAGCCCACCCCGCTTTTTTGCAAAAAATCAACCCAATAATTTTTTTTCCAGCGCAGGTATTCCGCTTTATCCCGGGCATGCAGGTAACTTTTCCACCAGCGCAGTTCAAATAATTGGGCGCATTGCCATCTCAGGTTCATCAAACAGATGTTAAATTTGGTGTTGACAAAGATAATTTCCCTACCTTCGGGTTTTGAAAAATCGGAAACCTTTTCGGTTGGTCAAATTA
>CALEYM010000075.1 GCA_937926185.1 uncultured Bacteroidota bacterium
GGTTATTAAACATTAAGCGTCGTGTCCGAAATAATCAAAACATCTTTTGCAGCGCGTATACGAAAAGACCTATTTAAAGAGGTGTCATCAGCCGAAGTATGAGGCTGGTGACATCTCGGAGCAACTAAGGGACGCTTAAACACGGGAACTCCTTCAAGTCGCTTTTTGTTCCGAGCATATCGAACGCTTTCGGAAAGTGGCGAGTAAGTATATGTCGCCCGATGGCTTCACAGTACTACCTGGCCCTGGATATGCTTGGCCTCCATAATACCGGCAAAGTCGTATGGGAAGACCCGGAAGGGAATCCCTTGTTGTCGCGGAGACAATTGTTCGATTTTTTTGACGATCCCGGGAACAGGCGTTTGTCGCCATCTTTCTAACGCCGGCATTTTATCCAGCATACGCACTTGTTTTATTTTCTTAAATACCCGCTGCCGCTTTGTGGCCCAACCCATTTACCGCCGACTGGTTTTTTCCCGCAATGCCGAAGGCAAAGTGGACGGATTGGTAGTATACGATACGGCGAAGATTGAGCCGAAGGAGCCGAAAACGGGGAAACGGGTGGCGTAAAAACACCCCGGAACACTATCGTCGAGCACCCTTGCACATATTTTGTGTACGCTACGTTGTCATTCTGAAAGAACCTGTTCGATCTACGTACCCTTTACGCCCCTCTACATTTGTCATTTTGTAAAAACCTGTTCGCTCTACGGGGGGTAATCGCAACGCGAACCGTAGCGTGAACGGGTTTTTACAAAATGACAAACGGAGCGTACACCGTAGATCGAACAGGTTCTTACCAGAATGACAAACGCCGTAACGGAGTTTCGGGGTACTTTCGCGCTAAAATCCACCACATGTTCAATAAAATAGTTTCGCTCCTCTTCCTCGCCCTGCTCCCCCTCCTTTCCCCCGCTCAAAAAACCATCCTCCACTGCGGCCGCTTCATCGACGTAAAAACCGGGCAGCTGCAAAATGAGATGACGGTGACGGTAGAAAAAAACAAAATTACCGGTGTGGTAAAAGGTTACGCGACCGCCGCCCCGTCCGACAACGTCATCGATCTCAAAAACCGCACGGTCATGCCCGGTCTGATGGACATGCACGTACACCTGGAAGGCGAAACCGGCCGCAACCGGCAAATTGAACGTTTTACCCTGAACCCTGCCGACATCGCCTTTAAATCGGTCGGGTACGCGGAAAAAACCCTGATGTCGGGATTTACAACGGTGCGCGACCTGGGTGGCAGCACCGCGGGCGTCAATATTTCACTGCGCAATGCGATCAGAAACAACCTGGTCAAAGGCCCCCGGATATACACTGCCGGCAAATCGATTGCCACCACCGGCGGCCACGCCGACCCCACCAACGGCTGTCGCAAAGACCTCATGGGCGACCCCGGGCCCGAAGACGGCGTGGTGAACGGCCCCGAGGATTGTATCAAAGCCGTGCGGCAACGTTACAAAGACGGCAGCGACCTGATCAAGATCACGGCTTCAGGTGGGGTAATGAGCGTGGCCAAAAGCGCCGACAACCCGCAGTTTACCGATGCGGAACTGCGGGCCATCGTGGAAACCGCCAGGGACTATGGGTTCAAAGTAGCGGCCCACGCGCACGGTACCGAGGCCATGAAACGGGCGATCCGGGCCGGCGTTACCTCCATCGAACACGGCACCTACCTCGACGACGAAGCCATCGCGCTGTTCAAACAACACGGCACGTACCTGGTGCCCACCATCACCGCCGGCAAATCCACCGCTGACTCGGCCAAAATAACCGGCTACTACCCCGAAATCGTGACGGCCAAAGCCCTCGTCGTGGGCACGTTTATTCAGAACTCTTTTGCCAAAGCGTATAAGGCCGGCGTCAAAATCGCCTTCGGCACCGATGCCGGCGTGTTTCCGCACGGAAAAAACTGGCTGGAATTCACGTACATGACCGAAGCCGGCATGCCCGCCATGGCCGTCATTCAATCGGCTACCGTGAGTGCGGCCGATTTGTTGGGCGTCAGCGATATGCTGGGATCGATAGAAGCGGGCAAACTCGCCGACATTATCGCCGTGGACGGCAATCCGCTGGACGATATTTCCAGTATGGGCCGCGTGAAATTTGTGATGAAGGATGGGGTAGTTTATAAGCAGGAGTAACGCGTAAAAAAATCTGTCGTAAACTACTCCAGTTTGGCCAATTCCTTTTCCAAAAACACGGCTAAAGGACAAATCCGTAGTCCGTTGCCTCTGTCGAAACATTCGCCGCCAGGCGTAATAACATACTTAAAATCAGGCTTCAAGTCCTCAATGCTTTGAAAGAAGCCTTTGGAAATAGCGGGTGACACGGAAAACTTAATTTCAAAACAAGCCCTTTTTCCTTTTGGCGTAATCATAAGCAAGTCCACCTCCGCCCCGTTTTGTGTGCGGTAATAATAAAAATCGGAAAATTCAGGCGCTTCCCGGATTATTTGCTCGATGACATAGCCTTCCCAGGAAGCGCCAACAGCCGGATTGCCTCGCAGGCTTTCCATATCGAATACCCGCAACAAGTGGTGATGCAAACCACTGTCGCGCAGGTAAATCTTAGGCGATTTTATCAAACGTTTTCCCAAATTGACAAAATAAGGCGGAAGACGCCGGATAAGGAAACTTCCTTCCAGAAGTTCGAGATATTTACCTGCCGTGGGGTGGGTTACGCCGAGCGAATTAGCGAGAGCGCTGGCATTGAATACCCCGCCATGCAAATGTGCCAGCATTGAAAGCATGTTGCGTACCAAACCCGCGGGTACGGTGAAGCCCAGTCTTGCCAGATCCCGGTGGATGAATGTTTCTACAAAATCCTCCAGCCATTTTCGGGCAATGAAGGGTTCCGGCGCCAATAATGAACCTGGAAAACCGCCCTGCAACCAATGTTTTTCCAATGAAAACTGCTGCTTTATCTCAGAAAATGAAAATGGCGGCAATTCGTGAAAGGCAATACGCCCCGCAAGCGTCTCAGTGTTCAGTTTTACGATGTGTGGCGAAGCGGAACCCAACAAAATAAACCGCGCCGGTTCCCGCCGTTGATCGGTCAATGCCCGCAATAAGGCAAATAATTCCGGGCGAACCTGAATCTCATCAATAATAACGCATTTATCGGCATGCCCGGAAAGGTAGGTTTGCGCGTCTTCCAATTTAAAATAGTCCTCCTGCAATTCGAGGTCGAGGTAAAGGGTTTGTTTTGATATCTTTGACTGCAAATGTTTAGCGAGCGTGGTTTTACCAACCTGCCGGGAACCTACCAAGCCGACAATGGGCGACCACGTCAGGTCTCGCAGTATCCTTGTCGTAAGCATTCGTTCAATCATACGGCAAATATAGCATTTGCCAAGTAAATTGAAAAAAGTATTTTCAATTTACTTGGATAAAACTGAAAAAATGCAGATTTTTATGCTTTCCCGCCGAACTTCGGATAAAACAAGGGTCGGTATCTTTACTTTCTCACATCAAGCCAGATTATCATGAATTACTCTATTACACTGGTATTAATCTGTGTCATTTCACTCGCTTTCCACTCCATAAATGCGCAAATTGCAAACCAACCCATCAAAAGAGGCGTTTTTGTCGACGACAAAGGCGTGATGCGCTGGGAAGACAATAAGGAGGAGATAAAAGGGTTTGGCGTCAATTACACCGTCCCCTTCGCCCATGCATACCGTTCGGCTCGGAAACTGGGTGTAGACCCCCTGAAAGCGATTGACGAAGACGTATATCATTTTGCCCGGCTGGGATTCGATCTCTACCGGGTGCACGTATGGGATACGGAAATCAGCGACACCCTGGGCAATCTGCAGTTCAACGAGCACCTCCACGCCTTTGATTACCTGTTGAAAAAACTCGGCGAGCGCAACATCAACTACGTGCTGACGCCCATCGCCTTTTGGGGCAACGGCTGGCCGGAGCCGGACGAAAAGACGCCAGGTTTTTCCGCCAAATACGGGAAGGATAAATGCCTGACCGATCCCGGCGCCATAGCGGCCCAGGAGAATTATCTGTACCAGTTTATGAACCACGTGAATCCCTATACCGGAATCGCATACAAAGACGATCCGCGCCTCATTGCCATAGAGATCAGCAATGAACCCCACCACAGGGAAGCGGCGGAAAACGTGACGGCGTTTATCAAACGTATGGTAAGCGCCGTTCGAAAGACCGGGTATCAAAAACCGGTATTGTACAACGTCAGCCACAGCGTACACCTGGCGGAAGACTATTTCAAAGCCGGTATTCAGGGCGGCACCTTTCAATGGTATCCTACCGGATTGGGCTATCAGCGGGAATTGCCGGGCAATTTTTTACCTAATGTGGACGACTATAACATTCCGTTTGATAATACTATAAAAAAATACAAAGGCGCTAAAATTGTCTATGAATTCGACGCCGCGGATGTTGGAAAATCCTATATCTATCCCGCCATGGCCCGTTCCTTCCGGGAAGCAGGCATTCAGATCGCCACGCATTTTGCCTACGACCCCATGTTTCTGGCATTTGCCAACACGGAATACAATACGCACTATATGAATCTGGCCTATACGCCCGACAAGGCGCTCAGCCTGAAAATATGCGCCGAAGTTTTTCGGCGCGTACCCATGTATACAGATTTCGGCGCTTATCCGAAGAACACTGCCTTTGACGAATTCTCCCTGAGTTATGAACAAAACCTCGCTATGTTCAATAACGGGGAAAAGTATTTTTATACCAACAATACCAACCTTGCGCCCAGGGATAAAACGGCGCTTCGCCAAATTGCCGGTCACGGGAGTTCGCCCGCGGTTCACTACACCGGAACGGGGGCTTATTTCCTCGACCGGCTGGAAAACGGCGTTTGGCGCCTGGAAGTGATGCCCGATGTACTGATCACCGGCAATCCTTATGGCAGAAACAGCCTGGAGAAAAAAGTGGCTGTTATACAATGGAACAGCAACACGATGGAAATTAACCTGGATGATCTGGGCGGCGATTTTACCATAAAACCGCTCAACGACGGAAACGAGCATCAACCCGAAGTTTCCGCCGGCAAGTTTGTTATCCGGCCCGGCGTCTATCTTTTGACCAAAACGGGGATAACAACCGCTTGGCATGCGCGGGATACATGGGGCAATATAAAACTCCAGGAATTTCATGCGCCCACGACAACGGTCGATAAAACTTACCTGGTTCACCAAAAGGCGAACGAGGCTTTTGCCGGTGAACCTTTATCTATAGCAGCGCAGGTAATAGGTACTGAGCCTGATATTACGGTGCAGGTGCAGGTGACCGGCGGATTTAACCGCAACCCCATAGATATGGAAAGGAAATCCGGCTTTGCATACACGGCTTCAATCTCCGGCGACCAAATAATTAAAGGCTTTCTGACCTATTATATCCTTGTGAAAAGCAAAAACCAAGCGGAAACATTCCCCGCAGGGAAACCGGGGTTTCCATATCACTGGGATTTTTACGACCGCACCCCTTACAGGGTCCGAGTAATAGAAAAAGAGCAACCCCTTTATTTATTCCATGCACAGGAGGATTGGGCCGGACTTTCTTTCAGCCGCTGGGGGCGAGGCTCAAAACTGGTTCCCACCGATCAATTCAATGAGGCGGAATACCGGATTCATATCAATAATCTCTTTCAAAAAGACGAAGAAAATCTGAACGGGCCCGTTATCCACGACTATACCATGCGTTATTATGTAAACGAAAAAATAAATCACCTGCGCGAACATTTGTCTGGCAAACAAACCCTGGTCATCAAAGCCCGGTCGCTCGACGCCGAACCGAAGTCCGTTCAGGTGGCGCTCATCACAAAAGATGGAAACGCTTATGGTAAAGTCGCGAAACTCGGTACGGCGATGCAGGAAATTGAAATCCCGCTTTCGGAGCTGGCCCCGGTAAAATTGGTGACCATGCCCCGGCCGTATCCGACCTTTTTGCCGTATTATTATTTCAGCGAAACGGATAGCCGGATAAAGGTGGAGGAGATAGAAGGGTTACAAATTTCCATCGGACCGGGGCTTCCGGAAACCGGTCTGGCAAACCCGCATGGCATCGGTATTGTCAGTATAATGCTGAAGTAAGGGCGGTCAAACTACTGCACCTTTTGTTCGTGGCGCGCTCATACAAGACTCGCCTAAACCCGAAAGAAAGGCGCTCAATCCCGCACCTTGCCCGTAAACACGCTCGCTTTCCCGTTGAACGGATTGCCCGACGAACGCCGGAACGACACCACCTGCCCCACGTGCCACAAGGCATCGGCAATGGGGCCGTTCAGCATATTCCAGAACGGAAATTCGGAACGTTTATCGCCATTGACGAAAACAATGGGGTATTCTGACAACGATGCCTGGGCGTCCTTCAGCAAATCGCTGGCGGTTTTCAAATTGTCGAGCGTTTGTTTTCTTTTCACCTCAAAACTTAATGGCGAAGTTTCTTCACCGCTGCGTACATTGGGCTGCTGTTTTACAGCATTTACAATAATGGAAGAAAGGCCCAGAATATGGTCAATGGTTTCTTCCGAAGTCCGGGCTTCGGGGCTGGGCCGGAATGCCAGGTCTTCCGGCCGGAGTCCCTCGGTGGCCCAGTAAAAGCGAAAACCGAGGCCGTCGATCATGCGGGCGACCACGTTTTCAGCGGAAAAGGAATCGGGGTAGGCGGGGATTTCGTAATACGGCAAAGACATAGTGTCTTCAGGCGTGTTTTGGGCAGCGAGCAACCCGGTGAAGGAAAGCAATAGCAAAATAACGGGTAGAATCTTCATAGCCATAGTTTTTAGTGCAAACAAAGCGTAAAGTTGGCATAAAAGACAGTTCTTGGGTGTGTTTTCAAACCGGCTAAAAATCTCAACCTTGTCAAACATCAGCGGCCATCGCGTCATCCAGGTCATCAAAACCGGCTCTTCCCGCCCGCTGGTGGTGGAAGATGAGCAGGGCGACCGTTATTTGGTCAAGATGCGGGAAAGCCTGAGCAATCCCTACGCCAGTATTTCTGATTTTATCTGTTGCAAACTTGGGCTTGCGCTTGGCTTGCCGGTCATCGACCCGGTGTGGATGCTGCTCGAACCCGGTATCGACTGGCAAAACGTGGACGATGAAATGCAGGATACCATCGCCAAAAGTTTCGGCTACAACATTGCCTATCCGTATTTTGAAAAGGCCATCGATATAAAAGTAAATGAAATAACTCCCGGCGAACCGCCCTGGCGCGGGCTGTTCCTGTTCGATCTGCTGATGCTGAATATCGACCGCAGCCTGCACAACCTTAACCTGGTCCGGGTAAAAAAACGTTTGTATTCCTTTGATTATGAAACCTCCATGCTCGTTACCGGCTGTTTGCAGGGCAAAAGTTTTCACGAGCACCCGCCGATATTACAGCAAATCCGCCAAAATCCGTTGTATTATTCCGAAATCAGCCCGGATCAATTGCAGACCATGCAGGCGCAACTGTCCCAAAGCGATATTTCCGGGCTGCTGGCCCAATTTCCGCCCGGCTGGCTGCCGCAATGGGAAGAACAGGTTACGCTGCTGCACGCCCGGCTGAACCGCGACTGGCAGGACGAAACCCGCTACCTGCCCCTGCTGGAGCGCCTGCGCACCTTCGTGCCGGAGCCCGAAGAGGCGCGTAAAGCGCGGATATTGCAGAACCGGGAAGCGTTTGAACGGGGGTTCAAGCGATAGATTTTTTCTTCAAAAATTTCACCACGGAGGCACGGAGAGACGGAGACAAGACATACTTTTGTTTTGATCCTGTAAATCCTGTCCATTAAAAAAACAACCGCCTTTACCGCCGAGCCTTGGCGGTAAAGGCGGTCTCCACTCCGTGCCTCCGTGGTGAATAAAAAAAGAAATATGCAACTCGGCTTCGTCTCCGCCATCCTCCCCGATCTCTCCCTCGAAGAAGTATTCGCCTTTGCCGCCGAAACCGGCTACGACTGCGTCGAACTCATGTGCTGGCCCAAAGGCAAAGCCGAACGCCGTTATGCCGGTGTGACTCATCTCGACGTCAGCGATTTTGACGAAAAAGACGCGGCCACCGTAAACACCTTGGCCCAAAAACACGGCGTATCAGTCAGCGGACTGGGCTATTACCCCAACCCCCTGACCGCCAACCGGGAAGAAGCACAAATATACATCGATCACATCAAAAAAGTCATCCGCGCCGCGGCCCTGCTGGGCGTCAACCGAATGAACACCTTCGTGGGCCGCGACCACACCAAATCGGTCGACGACAACTGGCCGCGTTTTATGGAAGTATGGCCCGATATTATCCGTTTCGCGGAAAGCCATAACGTGCGGGTCGGCATCGAAAACTGTCCCATGATCTTCACCGGCGACGAATGGCCGGGCGGCAAAAACCTCGCCTCCACACCTGCCATCTGGAGGCGCATGTTCGAAGCCATTCCCAGCGAACATTTCGGCCTCAACTACGATCCTTCCCATCTGATCTGGCAGCATATCGACTACCTGGCGCCCATCCGGCAGTTTGCCCGTAAACTGTTCCACATACACGCCAAAGACGTGCGCATCGACTACCACCGCCTCAACGAAGTGGGTATTATGGCCCCGCCAAACGGATGGCATTCGCCCAAACTGCCCGGCCTCGGCGCGGTGGACTGGGGGCAGTTTTTTTCCACCCTGAGCAGCACCGGCTACGACGGCCCCGTATGCGTGGAAGTGGAGGACAGGGCTTATGAAGGCAGTCTGGAAAAGAGGAAGGCATCGTTGCGACAAAGTCTGGCCTTTTTACGCCAGTATGTGGGATAAAATTATTTTCCTTTAATATTACCCCGTGAAAAGGAGCATCCGCCTTCAACTCTCCGCCGGGTATAAATGCTAAAGCCTTGCCATATCAAGGCTCAAAAAGGATAGTTGCTTCCAGATTGTTGTCTACCAAACCGAGGCTGTTTTCGTTGTTTTTCACGCCGAAAGTGGTAAGGAAAGACAGAAACAAATGTTTTTTGGTTTTGCTGACCCGGCGGAAAGTCTCCATTTTTTCCCGAAGGGCGGCAGAATCGCTGCGGTCCAGTAATAGCGGAGCATTGTAAAATTTAAACTCAAAAAGATTGATAGTCTGGTCTTTTCTATCGAGTACCAAATCAATTTGAAAACCCTTTTCGGACTTGTTTCCAGGGTAAGCAAAGGCTGAAGGTTCGGCGTATATCCCGGAAATTCCGAGCGCTTTTTTGATTTGGCGTAAATGCTTCAGACAAAGGTTTTCGAACGCATAACCGCACCAGTTTTTAAAATGCACAGTCTGGCTGTACGTTTGCCACCACTCGTTTCCTAATCTGGGTTTATTTTCTATAAAATGAAGGTAAAACAGGGAATATTCATCGGTTAGCCGGAACATCACTTCCCGCCTATGCTTGCCGAAAGGTTGATACTGGCTTATAAAGCCGGAAAACAAGAGTTCTTGTAAAACCCCGGAAGTTTTACCGCCGTCCGGCAAGCCGGCCGTTTGAATGATCTCGCTTCGGGTCATGCCTTTCCATTTTTGAGCAAGGGCGCGAACCGCCGCACTGTGATTGGTCGCATTCTCAAAAAGAGCGGGGTAAAGGTTCTGAAATTCATTGGCCAAAGTTCCACCGGGTGAAAAACACGCTTGTCCGATATTTTCAACGGCGCTTTTTCCCGGTTCTATTTCTTTCAAATAATGCGGTATCCCGCCAAACACCATATAAATCTGCAAGATTTGATAACGATCAAGCCGGATGTTACGGCTTTGCAGATAAAGTTCTGTTTCATACAGGGTAAATGGTTGCAAGTCAATTCTCCGGGTAATCCGGTTATGCAAACCTCCGCGATCGTTGACAACCTGTTCTATCATCCAGGAGGCCGCCGAGCCGCAGATTACGACCACGATGTTTTGGTCGACGCACCAACTGTTCCAGAAAAAACCGAGCGCCCGGAGAAACCCTGATTTTCGGGAATCGAACCAGGGCAGCTCATCCAGAAACACCACTATTTTACCGGAAAAGATTTGCTTTTCAAGCGCAAGGATCAGCTGTTGAAATGCTTCGAGCCAATTTTTCGGTTTCAACTTTGCTTTTCCAGCGTAAAACGTTTTGTTGATACGAAAGGCAAAGTTTTGCAATTGTTCGGCGCGGCCGGCATTTTGTACGCCTGTTGCCTCAAAAACGATCCGGTCGGAATAAGTACTTTTAATTAAAAACGTCTTGCCAACCCTGCGTCGGCCAACAACAGCCACCATTTCGGGTTCCGGGGAATTCAGCGCCGCCAGTAAGGTGGATTGTTCGCCAGTTCTTCCGATAAGTGTCCGGTCCATAATATTTTATTCAAAAAAT
>CALEYM010000076.1 GCA_937926185.1 uncultured Bacteroidota bacterium
TGCTCCTGTGGTCTGCAAGTATGACTCAAGCTCAGGTATCCGGCAAAATCACGGTCAACAAAGATTTTTACGACGCACTCAAAGCCCAGCACGGCGGCAGCTTGTTAAAAACGGCCTTGCAACTGGAAGTCTGGTCGGTCCGCTACATCGACGTGCTTTCGGACCAAAACGGCGCCAAAACGCCCATTACCCGAATCTACCTCCGGGAAAAATGGAGCGGCGCCAGCATCCCGCTCACGGCGGAGGTAGCCGGCAGCACGGTCAATCTGAAGTTTAACATCAAAAACCTGCCGCTCAGCATTAAGGGCGCCGCCAAATACGCCCTCGTGTACCACCTGAGCGCCTACCCCGAACAGTACAAAACCGTGCGCTTCGACCAAAAAGGCAACGACGGCAGCGGACGCACCGGGCTTCGCTACGAGGCCAACTTCTCGGCAACCCTCGGCGACAAACAAGCCCAGGGGCTGACGAGCCTCGGCGCCAGCCCCACCCAAACCTACACCATCAACCTGTTCTCCTCCACCCAGGTGGTAACCTTCGGGATTCTGGACTTCATCGGCGATTTTTTCGAAAACTTCGCCGAACTCGTCTGGGAAGGCGGTAAATCCCTCGCCGGCGTATTCCTCGACGGAGCGGGCGCCATATTCGCCCAGGCCTTCGGCATCGCGCAAGCGCTGTTCCTCGACGACGGTGTGATCGTACCCCGCTACCGCGAAATGACCTTCGCGGAATACACCTTCGTTAATACCAAAATTTTCGCCAACACCCTGCCGCCGCGGGATAAAATTATCATCACCAACCTCTTGGGGCTGGGGAAAGCGGCTTTCGTGTGGCCAACGGCGGACGGTGGCACAATCCTGATGAACCTGGGCAACAAGGGATACTACAATGCAATGGGCGTCCTCGATCAGTATGAGGGCGGGGAAATCCCGGGGCAAGTACTGATACATGAAACTACCCACGTCTGGCAGATCCACCATTCCGCAGATATCTACTTCACCTTGAACAGCCTCAAAAACCAGGGAGAGGTTATTATTGAACGTATATCGGGCGGCGATCCGCAAAGCGTGTACCGGTTCGACTGCACAACCGGTACTCCCTGGGAGGATTTCAACCTCGAACAACAAGCCGGGATCGTAGAATTCTGTTATGTCAAACGCGAAAATCCAACCACCCCCTACTCCACTTACTGTGAAGAGCCTCTCGTGGTAGCCAACATCCGCGACGGCCTGGCGTTCCGAACGGCCGCCTGCCAGCAACTGATCGACGAACTCCGCCTCAAACGCAAGGCCATCCAGGATCGCATCAACGCCCTCAAAGTGGCCTGGCTGATCGAACAAGGCGAAACGGTGGTGCAAAATGCCGACGGCACCATCAAAGTGGGCGCCGACAAAGGCATCGGCCAGGTATCTATACCAAGTTCCATACTCGACAGCGACAGCCAACTCAACCAGCTGAAAGCCGAACTGGCCGTGCTGGAGCAGCGCCAGCGGGACACGAATTGCTACTAGTGTTTTAAATCAACCGGCCAGGCAACCCTTAAAAAATTTAAAAGGCCGGGGTACTTTTCTTCCGGAGCGTGAACAAACGGGCCGACTACAGTCTCCAACACAGCATTTTTTCACCTGCTAACACTTCACGTCATGAAACAAATTTTTTTATTGACCTTGTTGCTCGGGCTGTTCACCGCCGCCCCCGCCCTTGCTCAAACGGACGTCAGCCAAAACATTAAAGACCTCCCTAAGAAGGACGGCACCTATCTGTTGGTCGTTTTAGACGACTTGTATTTTTATGCCGTCAAAAAAGATGGAAGAATCACGAAATACGAGGTAACCGATGCAAACGGACAACCGGTTCCGGAAGGCAGCCCGGCGCCGGCGGGAAACAACGCCAGGGCAGCCGGATCGGAAATACCACGGAGCGGGACCGGTGTTACTACCACGCCTGTCTGTTCAAGCCCGCCCGACCAGATATGCCGGTGGTCGACGGTAACCAAGTCCTGTGCCTGCATCAGTACGGTACTCAAATAAGCCCGGTTCAACCATGAAAAATTACGCGTTTTTAGTCGCCCTCCTTTGGGTGTTGCTCTTTCCGTTCCGGGGTGTGGCCCAACAAAAATCCGAACCTGCATCGCTGCGCATCATCACCGACGACGTCATGATGCTCACCACGGCGGCCGTTGGGCTCGAAGCCCTGGCCTGTTGTCCCTATCCGCGTACCCGTACCATAAATGTGGCCGCCGGCCGCCAGACCCGCATCGATTGGGCCGACGGCCGGCGCTTCGGCCGCGATACGCTCCGGGTGATCCGGCTCGAAATCGTGAAAGACAAGGCGTCGGTGGCCCAATTCACCCTGACCCTCAAGCCCCGGCAAAAACCGATGGTCATGCAATGCATGAAAGGCTTCGGTTGCGCAGGCGCCTGGGAAGTATATCCCTGGAAATCGCCCGACGGCAATTACCTGGAGCACCCGCAACACAAGTTCCGGGTAACGCCGGGCGGAACGTCTTTTTTTACCGTGCAGAATCTGGATGATAAGATTCCCATCACTGTTCGGGTCAATCCCTGCGAAAAGCCGGTAGTAAAAAAGGAAAAAAAGCCGGCTAAGCCGGCTAAAAACGCGGCTGGAACCGTACCGGAAGGGCATTGATTGCCGGGAAACCTCAGCGCCCGATTTTCTCTATTTGCTCGCGCAGCCATATCCGCTCGGCCACGAGCGTATCGGCGTCGAGTTGCCGGATCAGCGTCGCTGCGCCGGCTTTGTTGCCGGTAGCGGCCATGTTGTTTAGTTTGCGCAGCAGGTCGATAAACCTGTTGTTCATCCGGTACACGTCGGCCGGCAGGCGTTTTTTCCCCTGCCGGAAAATGAACAGTTTGAAATTTTCGATTTTGCCGTCCAGCAACGGCGAATTGGTTTCGTAGTAAATTTTCAGTTCGAGCTTGCGCGCCATGAGGTTGTTGTACAGGTCGTCGGAGGCTTCGCGCAGCAGATCGAGCGCGTGGTCGTATTGCCGTTGGTGATAGTGGCAGTTGGCGCGGGTGTAGTCGTACAGTTCGGCGGGCGCCGGTACCCCGACGATCCGGTGGCGGCATTGGGGCATTACGGCGTCGAGCCAGTCGAAATCGCGGGCGATCAGGCCGGCCTGCACCAGGTTGAGGTAAGTGGCTGCCTGTATTTTATCGTTTTCAAACAGCAGGCCGCGCGAAAAGCAGGATTTGAACAGATCGAGGTTAAGGGCGGCAAACCCGAGATTGCCGTGGTTGAACTGCCAGGTACAATGGTTGCGGGCGTACCCGTAAAGCGCGCGCAACAGATCGGCCGGCAGGCAGTCGGCATGCGTTTCGAGGTCGTGCCAGAAGGCACGGAGCTCGGGCTCGCCGTGTTGTTCGGGCGCCCGCACGAAGTCGAAACCCGTTTTCAACAGCCGCAACAAGGGTTCTTGTTTCAGATCGACGAGCCGCAGGGCTGCCGGGAGGGCGCCGGCGAGTATTTCGGCCAGGCCGTCGTCGACGTTCGACTTGCGCCGGGCAAAAAACAGGCTGTTGAGCAATTGCAGCGATTGGGTTAGGTGGGCTAAGTGCAGGCAGCGGATCGATTCGGCGAGGCGCTCGTGGCCATGGTGGTTTTGCAGGTCGGTATCGAGCAGGTGTTGTTCCGATTCCGTGAGGAAACGTTCGTACCAGTACGCGGCATCGCGCATGGCGTGCCGCGCTTGTCCGGCGCGGAGTTTTTCGAGCACGGGCGCTGCCCGGTGCGGCAGTCCGCGCCGGCGAAAAAACGCGGCCAGTCGGAGCGGCTCCGGCGTTTCAAAACCGGCTGGGGTCGAGAAAGCCGCGTATTGCTTGGCCAAATGGTGGAGTTTGCTCATCACCACGTCTAATTTCCCTTTCACATACGATTTTCCGGGGAATACCCGCACGTACATCCGTTTCGCCTCCAGGCCGGCGTGTTGGAAGCCCGGCGCGTAGGGGCGCAGGCATTCCCAAAGGGCGATGCAGTCGCGCGAATAAGGCCCGTTGTTGAAAAAAGGCGAGTGTACGAAGCGGTGAAATTCCGCCAGTTCGTCCGGGGTAAATACGGAAAACGTTTCGAGCAGGGAAGATTGGCGCATAGTGGCGATACCGACTCCTGATGACAAGTGGCTTGTTGCCCGCTTAGTTCTCTGTTTTTTTAAAAAGTACCCCGGTACAATCAAATGAATTCCAAACAAGGGGCCGGAATTTTATAAAAAATCCTTTTTCGTGAAGGCTTGTGTTGAAGATATAAATATTTGACAATCAATTTTATAAAGCAAAACATTGCGCATTGTGCCCGCCCTGATCCCCTTGCCCGTCATATAAAAAAGCCTGAAAAATGAAATTGTCCGGCCGCCGCCGGGGCGCCCACATTTGTCCCATCAGCCGGTTGAAATCCCGGCCATTATTAAAAAACTAAACCTTCAGTATTATGAAAAAGTCACTCGTTTTTTTATCGCTTTTCGCCGCTGCGCACTTCAGCCTGAACGCCCAGCAACCCTCATTCACCCGCCCGGCAAACATCAACGATGTTCCGGTATACCGCCTCCAGTTGGCATTCACCACGGCCAACACCAACAACGATGCCGGCACGGACAGCAAGGTGTATGTGCAACTGAACTCCACGATGCGGGCCTATTACCTCGACCTCGGCATCGACGACCGCGAACGCAACCAAACCAACGTGTACGACGTCGTGGAACCCTCCGTCCGGTTCATCCGCGACATCCAGCACCTGAATATCACCAAAGTCGGCAACGACGGCTGGGCCATCACCAAAGTAGAACTGCGCGTCAACGGACACAAAATTTTTGAAAAAACGTACTCCGCCACCTCCCCCCACATCATCGACGGCAACGAAGGCCATCAGCCGGTGCTGAATTTCACCTCCTCCCAATTGCGCAACGGCGGTCTGTGGACCTACGCCAAAGTGCCGAATATCCATGTTCCCCCGCTCCTGATCAGCAAGGCCGACCTGATGAAAATGGTGGAAGGATTCGTGGGCAACTACATCCGCTACATCCCCAACGAAACGGTCAACTGGGGCGATAGAGACGGCGTGAATACCCTCTTCGGTCCCGCCGTGGAAGCGAGCTTCCGCAACCGGCAAACCCTGACTTTCGACCTCGACCTGCAAGTAGCCCGCACAGGCCCGAACCCCGAACTCGACATCGATTTCGACATGGTGGTTTCCTGTACAAACGGAAGAGTGCTGATCAGCGTAGAGAATGCCAGGGCAAATATCAATTTCCTGAGCACCACGAAGTTCAATGTCGCCAAAATGAAACTCGACCTGAGCAACTACCTCAACCGCAGTTTCAACGTACCGGTATGCAATGCGCACTTCAGAACGGACGGAAGCTTAAGTTTCCTGTAACCGGATTCGATTCACCGCGGAGGCAGGAAGACATGGTTTTAACAACCGGTCTTCTTGTCTCCGCCTTTTTGCCGCGAACAAAAATTGAACAGATTCCAAAATAAAAAACCGGTACAGGGTACCTCCCGCCGGTTCGCCGAACCAAAAGACACAACCACACCTTAAATTCAGTTTTTCCAAACCTGTCCAGCCATGAAAAAATTCGCTTGTCTTACCGCGTTGCTCTTTGCCGCTTTGCCCTTTTTTTGCCAAAGCCCGGCGACTGGAAAACCCGTCGTTCTGCCCGATCTCGTTTGTTATATAAGCCGGTCCGGCAACAACGTAGTCGTTAAGGTCATCAACGCTCCCCACGACACCAGGGGTTGCGGGCGTTCGACCGCTTCCGTGACCATCGGCAGCGCCACCCAGAACGTGGCGGTGCCGGAACTCGGCCCCGAAGGGGAGTTTGAAAAAATCTTCCCCATCCCGCCGGCGTTGTTGGCCGGCCCAATTAAAGTGACGGTAAAAGTGGATGCTCTTCGCAAAATCAACGAATCGAATGAGAACAACAACTCGTGCAGCGAAACGCTGAACCAGCCTGACCTGGAGCCCGTGCTGATACCCGGCCATGCGATACTCGCGGTCCGCACGGATGCGCAATTCCTGTACTTCTCGGTCAAAAATACCGGCGACGGCAATGCGGCGGCATCCACAGCGCAGTTCGTCTACTACCTGGCTGGAGGTCAGAAACAAGCTATCCGTATCCCCACGCCGCCAATTCCCGCCGGTAAAACCGTCGAACTCCGCGTATCACCGAATACCTGCTCCAGCAGGCCGCCCAGTGGCGACTGCAGGTGGTACGGCAAAGCAGATACGGATAACGTGATCCGGGAATCGGACGAAAATAACAATCTGGCCGAAGGAGGTACGGCAGGGTGAAGATACAGTAACCCCAATAAAACCGGGCGGATGCCGAAAAGCCCGGAAAAGAGTAGGCGCTTTCTTTCCATTTTCAGACGCATATTCTATGAAAAACTTGCTCATCATCGCTGCCTTTTTCGCGATTGGCGCCATCAGTGCACAAACAACCACCGCCGTACCCGCCCCGCCTGAGCCGATGGGCGACTCGGATTACATCACGTGTGTAAAAAAATGTCAGGACCTGTTCCCTACCCAGGGCGGGCCATCGCAAGTTGCCTGCATCAATGGTTGTGCGGGAAATCCTACTCCTCCACCAACAACGCCGGCACTCCCAAAACCCAAAAAGAATGCACAGGCCCCAAAACCGGGAACAGTAAAAGGGCAGTAAACACCAACTCTATCTTTTATTAAAATGATCATATTATGAAAAATCTTCTCATCGTCATCGCCTTTTTTGCAATAGGCGCGATCAGCGCACAAACAACGACCGCGGTACCCGCTCCGCCTGAACCCATGGGCGACTCGGATTACATCAAGTGCGTAAAAGCATGTCAGGCGGAATTCCCCACCCCGGACGGCCCATCGCAAGTTACCTGCATCAGCGGTTGTGCTGGAAAGTCTATAGAGCCGACCTCCACCCCGGCCCTTCCGAAACCCAAAAAGGATATTCAGGCGCCGAAACCGGGAACAGTGAAGGGGCAATAACCCGATCATCGTGTTCAGTGCCCTCTTTTTGGAGAAAAACAATAGTAGCTTCTAATGAGCAGTGCACACCGGCGAGGCGCTTGGTTTGCACTGCTCAAACAACAACATCAGCCGTCATGCAACATACCATCACCTTCGCCCTGCTGTTCAGCGCAGCCGCTTTGTTCGCACAAGATAACGCCGGCGGCGAGTCGGTACAAAGTGCCGACATCAACCGCACGGCCAAAGGCACCGAATTCGCCATACCGTCCTCCACAGCGTTCAACATGCTGAACGAAAATACGCCCTCGCGTATCGAACGGTACGCTTCGCTGCACGATTTTAAAGTAGACTGGAGCCTCACCAACGGACAGGCGGGCTACACCCTGAGCCCCGGCATAGCCATCGAGGCGCAACCTGTCTGGATGTTGTTTTTCGACCGGGCCGGCGCCGCCAAATACCGCTCGGCCACACCGCTGGCCCGCACGTTTTCCACCCTGAGCCTGAGCCTGGGCACCAGCGCCGCCAACGACAAAAACTGGCTGGCCTGGGGCGCCAAACTCAACCTCTACCGCCAGCACGACCCACTGAACGACCCCAAATTCCTGCGCACCCTGGAAGAAACCACCGAAGACGCCAAAGACACCCTGCTGCTGAAAATTAAAGTCCTGGAAATGGAACAAATCCGCCTGAACCGCCGCGACGGCAACTACGACGAGCGCCTTCAGGCACTGAGCGACAGCATCACCCTGGTGGAGTTCGACATCCAGGAACTGGAACGCGCGCAAAGCCGCAAACTGGCCGAGGCCCGCGACCAATACATCCAGAAACACTGGAACTCGTCGTACCTCGACATCGCCTTCGGGCGTTTGCTCACCTATGCCAGCGTGCAGGATACGCTGTTCGAGTCGGTCGAAAACCCCGGCCTGCCCGGCGAATTGGACACGGTGTCGCTGAGCAATAACACCCTGCGGCTCAGCAAACAAGGGTACGGCGTGTGGCTGAGCGGCGGTGTGGGCATCGGCGCCAACGCGATGATTTCCGGCATGGTACGTTATGGTAAAAAACCATCGCGACTCACCGGCACTATCGGCCAGGCGTATTCGGCCGGTATCAACCTGCGCTACGGCAACCGGCGTTATAACTTTTTTATAGAAGGCTTCTTCGATTATTTCCGCGATCCCCTGCTCCAGGCGCCAGACGCGGTCGTGGAACAAAAAATGTACATGCTCACCATCGGCGGCGACTGGCGTATCCGGCGCAACGTGGTGCTCAGCTTCGGTATTCGCCAAAACCGCGATTTCGACAACGGCACCTATCTGCTGCAACCGCTCATCAATGTCAATTGCCTGATGCGTTGATCGAACTCCGCTTTTTGGGAAAAGTACTTTGGCGGCGCTTACAAACATATCGAAATATACGAACTGCGCTCGACCGACAACCTGGAGTATCTCACTTTGTACTCTTTCTAATTCCATTCCTCACGATAATCCAGTCATAGCCGAAGCGGGCCGTTCCTGTTCGCGGGTTGCTGTAATCCTAACCACCCCCGTTTGGCTTGGACCGCCAAAATTCCCTGCTATTTTAGCGCCTGGACAGACAAACGGGTCAAACCCACAGATCAATGATCCTATCCCTGTTCGTTACTTGCCTGCTTCTGGTGGCCTTGTTTTTTTTTCGGAAACAATACAGGCGCCGGCTCCAACTTGAAAACCGGCAACTCCGCTCGGAAATAGAAAACGCCCTCCGCCGCGAACGCGACCGAATCGCTGCCGAACTGCACGACGACCTGGGCGCAGGCTTGTCAACTATTCGTTTGCTGAGCCTCCTGGCAAAAGAAATGGAAACCAAGCCCGACCAATTGGAACGCCTCGACAAGATCGCCCGCGCGGCCTCCGGGGTCATGGAAAACATCGCCGACATCGTCTGGGCGATGAACAGCTGCCATGACACCCTCGAAAACCTGGCGCACTACCTGCGCCGCAGTGCCGGCGAGTACCTGGAGACGCACGGCATCCGTTTCTCCTTTGAAATGCCGGAAAACTTGCCAAACAATACGCTCGACGGCGAACAACGCCGCGCCCTGCTGCTGGCCATGAAAGAGTGTTTGCACAATGTCGTCAAACACGCCGACGCTTCCGAGGTACACCTCCGGATTACAACAAATGGACAGCTGGAAATTCAGGTGTCCGACAATGGTTCCGGTATCTTACCCGAACGGTTGTCGGATTCTACTGCATTGAACGGCAATGGCTTAACTAATCTGCGCCAGCGCATGAAAGCGCTCGGCGGCTCGGCTGTTATCCGGAACAACCGGGGCACCACGGTCGTGTTGCATACCGGGATTTGCCTGTAAAGCTCCTTGCCTGATAACACAAAGGTATTATTGCGCTCCCGCCAATTCCCCCCAACCTTTGCATCAGCATTATGGAAAACACTCAAGCCAATATCGTGATCGTCGAAGATCAACCGGAAGTGCGGGAAAGCCTGCGCGATCTGCTGCGCCTCGGCGGCCGTTTTTCCAAAGTAAGCGCTTACGGCAGCGCCGGTCAGTTGTTCAACGACCCCGCGTTCCAGGCAGCCGACCTGGTGATTCTGGACATCGGTTTGCCGGGCATGAACGGTATCGAATGTTTGGTACATCTGAAAGCCTGCCGCCCCGCCGCTAAAGTGCTCATGTTCACCGTCATGGAACACGACGACGGCGTATTTGCCGCGCTGCGGGCCGGGGCCGACGGGTATTTGCTCAAACGGGAAAGCCCGGAAAAAATGGTAGATGCCATCGGCGACGCCTTGCGCGGAGGCGCGCCTATGAGCAGCGAAATTGCCCGCCGGGTGCTGCTGTCCTTCCGGGAAAAACCCGCCTTGCAATGCGTCTCCTTCCAAATTTCGGAACGGGAAACCGAGGTACTCGAACTGCTTTCCAAGGGCCATCTGTACAAGGAAATCGCCGACCGGCTCGGCATCAGTTTGAACACGGTAAAACAACATATCCACCACATTTATGAAAAAATGCAGGTGCAAAACCGGACGGAAGCCGTGTTGCGGTTTTTGGGAAAGGGCGCGTAAGTAGCCTGTATTTTCAAAAAAAATTACTAAAACCTGTCATCGATGAACAACCGAACACTTGAAATCGAAGCCCACCGCCTCCGTGAAGCGTATTTGGAGTCGGCGCGGCAATTTTTAGCGCCGCGGTACCAAGGGCTGAGCCACGAACAGATTGCCCGGATACTCCGGGAAACGATGGAACAGCTACCACCCATGGAGCGGGATGCCTTTGCAGCCCTGAGCTTGCAAAATACTTACGAAAAAGTGGATTGGGGTTCCGTTTTGAAAACAGTGGTGCCGATCGCGCAGATGGCCGCGCCCTTGGTAGGCACGATGATCGGCGGCCCGGTGGGCGGAGCGATCGGCAGTCAGGTCGGCAGTATGATCGGCAACATTGCCGGACAAGGCGCACAGCCGACGGCGCCGCCCCGGGCAAGCCAGCCGCCGCCGGCGTATAATCCACAGCCTGTTTACAGCCCGCCAAGGGTACACACACCACCCGCACCGGCCAAGACGCCCGCGCCGGTATCCGCACCGTCCCCCGCCCCGCCAACCCCGGCCCCGGAACCGGCTATCGCCCAACTCATGGCCCTGATCAGCAACCCCCAATTTATACAAGCTTTACTTGGCCAATTACTAGGCGCCCTGGGCAACGGCAGCGCCCCGGTACAGCAAAGCAATTCCGTAGAAACCGTTCCATTTGGAGCCCTGATGACCACCCTGAGCGAGCTGGCGCAGCAAGCTGCCGAGGCATCGGTGCGCGCGGGGGGCGAAGAATCCGAACGTTACCTGATGGACAGCGCGGGCTATTACCGTGTGGACGATCCCTCCAACCCCGAAGAACGGGCCAATGTCGTGATGGCCTTGTTGCGGGAAGATTACCAAATCCGTCGTACAGCACCGGAACAATACGCTGAATCGACCTCGGGATATGATCCCGTCACTTCCTGGCTGGTCGATGCAGGCATAGTCCGGTAAACAAACACAACCATGGAACAGCAACAGTTATTCGAACAGATGCTGGCGCAACATGCCGGCAACAATCCGCAATTTCAGGCCATGCTCGCGTTGATGCAACAGGCCCAAGCGGCTAAAAATGAAGCCAAATCAGGCTCCGGACCCGAACAGGAACTCAGCGTCTGCAAAAATCGCCTGACAAAAGCGGTATCGAAAATCAGGCAATTGAGCGCCGAAGCCGAGGAAATGCGCGAAACGCTCGACGCCTGGGAACGGTTCCAGGAAGACATGGCCAATGCCCTGGGCGCCTGTAGTTTTTGCTGGGGCGAAGACGCGGCTTGCCGTGCCTGCCGCGGCAAAGGCAAACCCGGCGCCTTCGAACCGGACCCGGTTTTATTTGAAAAATTCGTATTGCCGGCCCTTCAAAAAAGCAAGGCGCATTTGCAGTAATTTTTGATAACCAATCCTTTTTTAACGTTTAAAAATTCAGCATTATGAACCATTATTCATTCGAATCCGACGTGAACTGGTACCAGGAAGAACCGGAAGAAGCATACTACGTCGAAAGCGACGACGAGTATAACGACTACGATAATGACTTCTTTGGCGAAGCCAGTGCTACTGTGCGCGGCTTTCGAGGGGTCAAACCGCCCACTGCCGCCAAGCCGAAAGGCGTCGTCGGCGTCCCGATGAAACCGGCGCCCCCGCCCGCATACAGGGGCAGCGGCGTGGTGAACACCCCTGCCGGCCAGGCGAAGGTGAACCTGCCGCCCGATCTGGTTTCCCAAAAAGAATTCAAAGCCCTGGAAGAAAAGGTACTGGCCAACAACAAAGCTATTTTGGCCAACGGAAAAGCGATCAATGCCCTCACCCAGAACACAAAAAGTCTGGAATTGGCTTATTCCCGGAACAGCGCCAACGTGCAAAAAAAGTTCGCCGCTATCCAACAGGGCCAAATGATCAGTGCGTTCCTTCAGCCGAAGCTGACAAAACTCAAGTTTCAAGGAGAAACTGAAAGAACAGTAGAAACTTCTGCCTTCGACTCTACCAGCGCCTTATTGCCGATGCTCCTTATGGGTGGATTTGGCGGCGACAAGGACGGCGACAGTGGCTCCGGCATGAACAATATGATGCTCCCCTTGATGATGATTGCTCTTAATGACAAGGACAACAGTGGTTCTGATAACACCATGATGTTTCTTGCGCTGACCATGATGTGATAGGCGGTAAGTAAAAACTGTTTTAAACCATTTATTTTAAACGGACCATTATGCAACTCAATAAAATGAATTTCCTCATGGGCTTCGTCATGGCCGACAGCGCCAAAAAGCACATGACTGAAAAAGGAATCGACGTGCCGAATAATTTTGTAGCCAACCAGGCATTACTTTCGGGCATGTTGCCACAACCGCATACCGCCTCTTTTCTTTTGCAAAACGAAGTGCAAAAAAGAGACGCCGTTATCAGCCCGGTGGCGGAGAAAAAAATAAAGGAAGCCGAAGCGCGCATTGAAGAATTGGACGCCGATAACAAGCATTACAAAGGAGAAAATGAAAGGCTTGATAAGGATAATAAAGTCCTTAAGGAAAAAATTGATGATTTTAATAACACCACAATAGGGAAATTGCAGGAACAAGTCGAAGCCCTGGAAGCTGATAAAGAGTCCAACCGGAAAAAAATCGACGATTTAACCGGAGAAGTGAAGAACTATGAGGCTAAGTTGAAAGAATTGGCGGATAATCAGGATGCGTTTTTAACAAAAGTTTCTGATTTCAGAACCTACCTGGCCGGAATCAATGACAGGACCGTTCTGGTAAAAGAAGTCGTTGAAAAATTCAATACGACCTTCCCCGAACCCGAACCCGATGCGACTGTCGCTAAAAGTGTAAAAACCAAAGCGAATTAATCGCCCGGCCCGCTCCCCACACCCACACTAAACGCCACCATCATGGATCCCGCCCTCCGCGAAATCCTGGCCCGCTCCATGCCCGCCGGAAACATAGAGGCGATAGTCAAACTGACTGCGCCCGGCCGCATCCCGCGGGGCTTGCAGCTGGTGACCCGCTTCGGCGACATCGCCACCTGTCGCCTGCCGGCGGAAAACGTGGCCGAAGTATGGGCCGACGAGGCCGTGTTCAGCCTGAAAGCGCCGCGTTTGGTGTCGGGCGAGCCGCTCCGGGCATTGCCGGGAACGCCTGATGAACCGCCGGTTTCCACCCGCGACAATCCGTCGGCGTACACCGGCAGGGGCGTGGTGGTGGCGAGCGTCGATTGGGGTTTCGATTTCACGCACCCCAATTTCCTGAACCCCGACGGCAGCACTCGCTTCCGCGCGATTTGGGATCAAACCGCCCCGCCACACCCCTCTGCCGGTCGTTACGGCTACGGCAGGGTGTACGACCGGGCCGAGATCGACCGCGCGCTGCAAAGCGCCAGCCCGTTCGAAACGTTGGGCTACCACCCCGCGTTCGGCGACCCCGACCACAGTGGCGCCCACGGCACGCACGTGCTGGATATTGCCGCCGGCAACGGCGCCGCTGGTGAAAAAGGCCTGGCGCCCGAGGCTGAACTCATCGGCGTCCACCTCTCCGCCGGCGATACCGAGGGATTAGCCACACTGGGCGACTCGGTGCGCATCCTCGAAGCGCTGGATTTTATCGCTTCGGCAGTGGGCGAGCAGCCCGCGGTTGTCAACCTCAGCGTCGGCAAACACGGCGGCTCGCACCAGGGCAACTCGCTGGTGGAACAGGGCATGGATCAGTTCCTGCGGGGAAAACCGGGCCGCGCCATCGTCAACAGTGCCGGCAATTACTACGACGCGCAGGCGCATACTTCGGGGCGCGTACCGGCCGGCGGCCGCGCGGGTTTCGAATGGATAGTCGACCAAAGTGACCGCACACCAAACGAACTGGAGATATGGTATTCCCGGCGGGATACGCTGCGCCTGCACCTGACCATGCCGGGCGAACAACAAACGGCGGTTCAGGTCGATTTGAACGAAAAACAGGACCTGGTCTCCGCTGGAAAAGTCGTCGGACGCGCCTACCACCGCGCCAACGAACCGAACACCGGCGACCACCACATCGACATTTTCCTATACCGTAACGCGCCGAAAGGTGTTTGGCGGATTGAACTGGAAGGCCTCGACGTGGTCGACGGGCGGTTCCACGCCTGGATCGAACGCGACAGCGCCTGCGCCGACTGCCAGTCGAAGTTTTCCGCTCCCGACGCTGATCCGAATTTCACCACCGGCAGCATCTGCAACGGCCTGTACACCATTGCCGCGGGCGCTTACGATCCCGGCGACCCGGCGCGCGCGCCGGCGCCGTTCAGCAGCGCCGGACCTACCGCCGACGGGCGCAAAAAACCCAATGTGCTGGCGCCCGGTATCCATATCCAGGCAGCCCGGTCGGCCCCGGCGGCCGCGGCCCGATCCGGGGGTCAGCTGTGCGTCAAATCGGGCACCAGTATGGCGGCGCCGCATGTGAGCGGCGCCATCGCCCTGCTGTTCGAGGCCGCCGGGCAAGCGTTGCCCATCGAAACGACGCGGCGTTTGCTCCTGTCCAGCCTCGATCCGCCGCCGAAAAACCAGGGCCGCGACACGTACCGGTATGGGGAGGGGTATTTGAATATACCGGCCCTGATTCAAACGGCTGAACATTT
>CALEYM010000077.1 GCA_937926185.1 uncultured Bacteroidota bacterium
AACAAAAAAGACGAAACTCCCCAACTAAGCCCGAGTCGGTCCCAGTCGAGTATCAAAGACAATTGCCTCGACTGGTTCGATGATTTCCGTTTTACGCACGATATTTCTTTCGACCGCACGGAAATTTTCGGCGCCAACCGCGATACTTTTCTGGTAGGCAACCACAATATCCGTTTTTCCGGCAGCATCCCGCTCACCCCGAAATGGTCGATCGATATCGGCAACATCAGCTACGATTTCAAAACCAAAACCCTGCCCTACCCCGACCTCGGCTTCACCCGCGACCTGCACTGCTGGCAGTTCAGCCTGCGCTGGCAACCCGCCCGCGGCACATACGAGTTTTTTATCGCCGTGAAACCAGGTACGCTCGAATTCCTGAAACTGCCGTACCGGAAGAATGTTTTCGACGCACAGGGTGGGTTCTGAAAGGGTTTAACGGGTTTAACGGGTTCGGATACACTTAGCTTGTTCTGTTACGGATACCAAGGGTATCGCAACCCGTTAAACCCGCAACCCGTTAAACCTTTTTCCGCATGAGCCAGTCCGGCTGCGGGTCGTCGCCGATCCAGAAGGTTTCCACGCCAAAGATGTCGTAGCCGTTTTTTTGATAAAAGGCTATACTGCGCGGCGACTTTTGCCAAACGCTGAGCCATACCCACCCGGCGCCGGTTTCGCGGGCGCGGTTTTCCACAAAACGCAGCAATTCGGCGCCCAGGCCCCGGCTTTGCAGGGTGTGGGACACGTAAATACGTTCCAGTTGAAAGGCGGCCCCGGCATCCCAGTCATGGTGGGGTTGGCGGCCCGGATTGAGTTTCAGGTACGCAACGATTTCGCTACCCAACCGGGCAAAGTAAAACTCCGAACCGGGCCCTGCCAGTTCGGCTTTTATTTTCTCCAGGGAAAATGCCTCCCGGCAGTAGGCTTCGAAGGGCTCCGGTTCGTTGTCGTGCTGCCAGGCGACGCGAAAGGTGGCCTCGGCAAAATCGCGCAGGGCTGCCGCCTCTTCCGGCAGGATGCGGGTCACGTGCAGGGTATTTGTTGTTTGTTCCATTAAAAAAGCAGCGGCGCATGTCCCCAAATCACCTGCCATACCACGGCCACGCCCGCCAAAAAACTATACAACAGTTTTCGTACCACGAACCGCACCAGTTTTTTATTAGGCTGGAAACCCATACGCTCCATGACATGGGAATAAAAAGTGCTGCCGTCTTCCTCGGAAACGCCGTGCGTATCCATGCCCAGGCAACGCCCGAACACGGCGTGCTGCAGGATGACAACAGCGAAAATGGGCACGACAATTTTCCAGCTCAGCAGGAATGGAATAAACCACGCAGACAGCGCGATGAACAGGTGAAGGCCAAAGAATACTTCGTTTTTTACAGATTTGTCGGGCATAGGCATGCCAGTTTTGGGTGAAGGGAATAGCACTGCCCAGGGTAGTTTTTTCCGATCGTATTGCAAATATATTCAGTGACGCCGGAGCTGCAACCGGATTTTTCTGTTTTTTTTCGGTTTCCGACACAACAAAATCCGTTTATCTGTTCCGGCGCAACACCAGGCTGTCCGCCGGGTATCGGGCGCTCAGCGTGTCCATAACGGATTGCGCCCAGTTGATCAGCAGGTCTTTTTGTTCCTGCGACAGCATGGCGTCGCGGTGTACCCAGGTATAGGACGCCAGCGGCATCTCACCCTCCCGTACCAGTTCGATCACTTCTTCCATTTTTTTATTTTGCACGGCAATGCGGCGGGTTGCCAGTTCGGAAAAGTTCAACTCTCGTTTACCCTCGTTCACGTGATTGGCCAGCCAGGCGGCCACGGGTTGTACCTCGGCGTACCAGGGATAATGGGTGTAGTTACTGTGACAATCGTAGCAGGCCACTTTCAGAACAGATTCCACCGCTGCCGGGATGGGATATTTGGTGGACAAATGCCGGCTCTGGTCGTTCGACAGGTTTTTGGCCGGACGAATGAACTGGGCGAGCAGGAAGAGGGCGAGCAGGGTGTAGAGGATGGGTTTCAGGTATTTTTTCATAGTTAGGTTGCTTTGGGACAAAGATAGCCAGAAATACGCTGTATTCGTTCAGCATTACCTGTCATAATTTAATTTGGAAAATTGGCGGATTTATTCCACTTTTGTACACGACTGCCGCTCTTTTTCACATCTATTTTATTATCCAATATTCGGAATTACTGCCTCCCGCCAGC
>CALEYM010000078.1 GCA_937926185.1 uncultured Bacteroidota bacterium
TGGCGTATTGTTATCGGAACCCACCAATTTTATGACCTTTGTCTATACGACCGACGATGGCGGGCTTACCTGGAATACAGCACCATTGTTGCCCGGACAGTCGTACCTGCTGAAAATGTATGCCGACGGAACCGGCGTCATACACCGGGATGGAGGCCTTTATGACGTTTGGGAAACCCAGGACTATGGCCGGAACTGGACTTTTATTCCTTCATCCGGGGTGGAGATCAACCGCCTTCTGTACAGACAAGGCTTTTGGGAAAACAACGAGTTTTACCTCTCCGATTCCGCCAAATACCGGAAAGCCACAGAATTTATCGGAAGCACATTTATTTTTCACGACATTATCGAATATTCGGAGGACGACGGCCAAAACTGGCAAACACCGCCAAAGCATATCTACAATTCTATTTTAAAACAAACGGTCCGGAAAGGAAACGCCGGCTGGTTCCTGTACGAAAATCAACTTTACAGGCACACGCTTTCCGGCCCGTTCGACGCCGGCGACGGGGAAAGAGGCGTTCTGGAACTGAGGCCCAATCCCGTTCCCGGCGGCGAGATGGTGCGTTTGCAGGAACCGAGAAAATCGACGGGGGAAGCCGAAATCCGGATACTCGAACTGGCCACCGGCCGGGAGTTGTACCGGGAAATTATGTTTTCCGGCGATGGCCGGGTAGTGTTTCAAACACCCCGCGCCGTACCGGGCTTTTACCTCGTGCAATTTTATTTCGGCGGCGACCTGCGCGCCACGGGCAAGTTGGTCATTCGCTGAAAGGCGGCGTACCTTTGCCGGCTATTCGCCATGTCCGACAAAAAACACCCGCATTTCGAACGCCTGCTCGAACTCCTGCACCGGGAGCGCGACGAAGACCTGCGCCTGTTCCTGCAAACCGTACGCCAGCAACCGCTGGCCAAGCGGGTGGAAGAAGGCTATACCTGGTACCCCCTGAACGTGCTGCAAACCGGCTTCGCCCTCGGCGAAAAAGCCTTCGTGGTGGTAGAACGGACCACCCGCCTCAACGAACCCCACCAACTGCGCGCCGGCCAGTCGGTGAGCCTGTTCACCCAGGCGGCCCATGCCGACCAGCCGGAGAAAAGCGGTATTATCAACTATGTGGAGCGCAACCGGATGAAGATCATCCTGAACGCCCGCGACGTGCCCGATTGGCTCGATATGGGCCAACTGGGCGTGGATATGCTCTTCGACGACCGCAGCTACCAGGAAATGGTGCGGGCGCTGGAAAAAGTGATGGCGGCAAAGGGGGACCGGCTGGCGGAGTTGCGGGATTTGGTCAGCCCGACACCACGAACCCCACCCCCAACCCCTCCCCTGGAGGGGAGGGGAGACGTGGCACCGCGATCCCCTCTATGTCTCCCCTGCCCTTCAGGGGAGGGGTTGGGGTTGGAGGGGCCCGGCGCGCGCTTAAACCCCTCCCAGCAATCCGCCGTCCAATCCATCCTCGACAACCGCGATATCGCCATTATCCACGGCCCGCCGGGTACCGGCAAAACCACCACCCTGGTGGCCGCCATACAATTGCTGACCCAACAGGAAAACACCGTGCTCGTCACGGCGCCCAGCAATACCGCCGCCGACCTGCTTACTGAACGCCTGGCCGAAAAGGGACTGAACGTGGTGCGCGTGGGCAACATCAGCCGGGTGGATGAAAATGTGCTGGAACATACGCTGGAATCCATACTGGCCAAACACCCGGAGAGTAAAAACATCAAAAAAGTAAAAATACAGGCGGCGGAATGGCGCCGCCAGGCCCGGCGCTACAAACGCAGTTTCCATGCCGAAGACCGCCGTGAACGCGAACACCTTAAACAACAGGCCGGCGATCTGGAAGCCTGGGCCCGTACGCTCGAAGACCGCCTGGTGGATCAGGTGCTCACTTCCGCCCAGGCCATCACCTGCACCCTGGTGGGCGTCGCAAACCCGGTATTGGACAAGTACAAATTCCGCACCTGTGTGATCGACGAGGCCGCCCAGGCCCTCGAACCCGCCTGCTGGATCCCTATCATCAAATGCAGCCGTGTGGTGCTGGCCGGCGACCCTTTCCAACTACCGCCCACCGTAAAAAGTCAGGAAGCCGTCCGCGGCGGACTGTCGCACACCCTGATCGAACGTTGCCTGGAACTATTGCCCGACCGCGTCGGCCTGCTCACCGTGCAATACCGCATGCACCGGGCGATCATGGATTTTTCCAACCAGTATTTTTACGGCGGCGCGCTGGAAGCGCATGAAAGTGTCTCGGGACGGATGTTGCCCGGCGCCGGGGTAGTCATCTTTATCGACACGGCCGGCTGCGGCTTCGAGGAACAGGTAAACGAAACGGAGGGCAGCTCGACACGTGCACTGAGCCGTTTCAACCCGGAAGAAGCCCTGCTTATCCGCGAACACCTGCTGCAACTGCTGCACCAACTGAACGGCGGGCAGGATTTTAACGTGGCCAACGAAGGCAACAGCCCGCGGGAAACGCCCATCCCCGGTATAGGCATTCTCTCGCCCTACCGCGAGCAGGTAAACTGCCTGGAACAAATCTTCCGGGAAGACCCCGTTTTTGGCCCAATGCTGGCAACCCGAAACCCGAAACCCGCTAACCCGCAACCTTTCATCACGATCAACACCATCGACGGTTTTCAGGGTCAGGAACGCGACGTGATCTACCTCAGCCTCGTGCGCTCCAACGCCAAACACGAGATCGGCTTCCTGCAGGATTACCGCCGCATGAACGTGGCCATGACCCGCGCGCGTATGCTGCTGGTGGTGGTCGGCGATTCGGCAACGATCGGGAACAACAAGTTTTACCAGTCGTTTCTCGATTATTGCGCGGCGCGGGGAGAGTATAAGACGGCGTGGGAGTTTATGCGGTAATAATACGATTTACGATGCAAGTTGTTCACTTCAAACATTTAATGCCATTTTAGCGCAATTTTTATGCACACGCCTCTACTCCTGCTGCACGGCGCGCTCGGCAGCGCCGCTCAATTCGACGAACTGCGCCGGCATTTGCCGGCAGACCGATCCGTTTACACTCTAAACTTTCCCGGCCACGGCGGGCTAAACACTGATACGGAATTTTCGATCCCGCATTTTGCCGATAGCGTAGTGGCTTTTTTAAATGAAAACAACCTCTCCCGCGTTCGCATTTTTGGTTACAGCATGGGCGGCTACGTGGCGCTGTACCTGGCCTGGAAATACCCCGAACGGGTGGAAAGCATCGCCACCCTCGGCACCAAGTTCGACTGGACGCCCGACAGCGCCGCCCGCGAAACGGCCCGGCTCGACCCGGAAAAAATAGCCGCCAAAGTGCCCGCCTTTGCCCAAATGCTGGCCGAACGCCACGCCCCGGCCGACTGGCCAACCGTGGTGCGCCGAACGGCGGAACTGTTACACAGCCTGGGTAATGGCCATGCGCTGGGGCGGGAAGCCTTTGCGGCCATCACTTGTCCCGTTCGCATCGGTTGGGGCGATGAAGACAATATGGTGACGCGGGAAGAGTCGGAACGGGTGGCGGGCTGGCTGCCGCGGGGGGCGTTTGAAATGTTGCCGGGGACGAAACATCCGTTTGAACAGGTGGATGCAGGCGGTTTGGCAAATTGGCTGCTTTCCCGACCAGGTTAGGACATTTTATAATTCATATTCAAATTACTATACCTCGCGCCGCCAAGTTTTCAGCACGGCCGAGTCGTGAAATACGTTTACGAAACTTTAAAAGTTTCGTAAACGTTGTGCACTTTCATGCTGAAAATATACATTTGCAAACTATAATAAAATATAAGCATCGGATTCCCCCATACCCAACATATGTCCGCCAACCCGCTCCAGGTATTCATTATCTATGCCCGCGAAGACGAACCCTTTCGCGCCGAACTGAAAGCCCAGCTTCTACCTATGGAGCGTGCCGGTCTGTTACGGGTGTGGACCGATCGCGAACTCGTAGCCGGGGAATACTGGGAACCGGCTATAAGAAATCAACTTCAAAAAGCCGACATTATTCTCCTGCTCGTAAGCAGCAGCTATTTTCAGAGCGATTACATTCACGATGTTGAGATCAAAGAAGCCCTGGGCCGGCATGCACGCGGCGAGGCGCATGTCATCCCGATCATCGTGCGGCCCTGTGATTGGGAATCGGACCCCGCCATCAGGCTTCTTCAGGTGCTCCCTACTGACGGCATTCCAGTAAATGACATTCGATACTGGCACACCCGCGAAGCTGCCTGGGTGGATGTGGTACGCGGAATGCAGCGGACATTGAAGCAATTCCAGGGCGAACGCGCTGAAGCTCAGATTAAACTATCCCAGCAGGAAGCCGGGAAAACCCGTGCTGATAAAATAGTTGAGCAGCAAACCCCGATGGCTGTAGCCGAAGTAAAGCGCAAAGAGGCAGAAAATGCTTATCGGAGGGCAGAATTTTCGGCTTGGCCAAATGCGCTCCATATCGGAACGGTAGAAGCTTTTCAAACCTACATAACGACCTACCCCACCGGCGCTTATGTTCGTGAAGCCCGCAAACGGATCAAACATTTGCAACGAAGTAATAATAGCATACCATACCGCTGGCGGACAGCGGTACGGTTAGGCGCTTTGCTGGTGTTGGTCATATCTGTTGTTATTTTTTGGCCCGAAAAAACAAAACCAGACACCTCCAATCCGGCTGTAACACCCAAAAACCCGCCGTCAACAACCGGTGGAAAAAGGCCGCAAGTGTACAATATCCCATCTGGTGGCCAACCGCCTTCCCCAAAGGAGGAGACTCTTTCTGACAATAACGATGACGATAACGATGGCGTACCTAATAAAGATGACAAATGCCCCGATAAAAAAGGCATTCCAGCCTTAGAAGGATGTCCGGAGGAGAAGAAATATCTTTATCCTAAAGGAGGCGTGAACGAAGAAGGCATATCTTCAGAAATTAACGTAACAATCATTGAAGGCATAGCGGGCAGAAAGGTTGTGAATCGTCCAAAAATGATGAATGACACACAAAATACAGGAAGAGTGGCCGTCAGAGTTTGTATAAATGACGCAGGGGAAGTCACATCAGCTACATATACACAGCTTGGTTCTACGACGTTCAATTTGTCACT
>CALEYM010000079.1 GCA_937926185.1 uncultured Bacteroidota bacterium
ACATACAATTTCGTGTAAAATTCATTGGCAGCCGGCGTGGGGTGTGGGTCGCGGCACTCGAACCCCAAGCCCATATAGGAAGGCATATCAGTGAGGAACAAGGCGATAAAATGACGGATTTCGTTGCCGGCAAGGTAAAAGCGGTCGAAGCGGGGATCATCTTTGTCGGCGGTAAAAATGGTAAAATTAGGCGCGAAGCAGCGGGTTTCCAGCCAGTCGCGGTATTGCCAAAAATCTTTTACAAACCTGGCCGTACCGGGTGGTTCCGATTGCAGGTCGCCGAGGGTGGAGTCGGCCAACGAAGCCTCAAGATGGTCGCACTCGTCGCCATAAGCCATTTCGCCGGGCGGAGCCAGAAAACTTTCGGCAAAATAGCCGAAAGATGGGTGCGATTTGCAGATGTGCAGTTTTACCGCGCGATGCAGGTCGTAATAATCGTCCGGTTTGTTCGGAATACCCTCGCGGCGCATCTGGACGTGCGACATGTCTCCGCGCATAAAGTCGAAATTATATCGGGCCTGAATTTGCCGGTAGTGTTCGCACACGTAGCTCCAGGCCCCGCGGTTGGGTTTGGCAAAGTCAAGTTCCCAATTATGGTTGTTATCCAGCGATTCATACAGCCGGTAACGCGTCAGGGGGCCGAAAACGCGCGAAAAAGCCTGCGCATTTTTTATCCGGTAATCCCGCCAGATACGGCCGTCTTCATCACGCAAAACGGCTTCGGGATCGGAATTTACTTCAAGGCCCCGGTACGGTGGCCCCATGGTGGCCGGCGCCGTTTCAAAGCCTTCATCGTACAATTGCTGCATCAGCATTTTCCTGCGACGAAGGCGGCCACTGTAGTCGGAAGCCTCTCCAAATAAGCGCCGCAGCCGGTCTGGCTCGGGCATTTGTTCAAAAAAAGCATCCGGCTCATGGGGAATATCCAGCCCCTCAACGGCGCTCCCATGCCCCAGCAACCAAGCCAGAACAGCCATTTGCACGGCCGCGTGTAAATCGCCGGAATGACGTACGATTTCCAGGTCGCGGCGCTGCAGCCATTCAAAAAATTGCGGGTTGGCCAGGGCTTGTTCGGAATACCGGTCGGTATGCGGCACCACGTCCATGCCGACCGCTTTACCCATCAAATGCAGGATGTTGACTACTGCCTTTAGTTGTTTTTCGACGCTGTCCAGATGCGGCGCCGCGGCTGCCAGTTCGGGGCTGAAAAATTCCGGATTAATATTCCAGCTGCTAGGGCCGTACAGACTCGATACGACGCCGGTTTCCCATATTGGCAAAATATGAATAGCATTCTGTGCGTTGGGCAAAAGCAGGGAATATGGAACGATATTCCAGAAATGCCGGATTGTCCGGACGTTGATGCCCACCGTTTTGGCGGTTTTTAGCCAGGCAGTGCTAATATCGGTGGCAAAGGGGCCCGGAATCGTCGCTTCAGGGTCGAGTGCGTTGGTGGCCAGTGACCCGTAGCGACGTTCCAGCAAGGTGATGAACGCCTTCACCGGTATTTGCATGGCTTCTTCGGGCCACAAAGTTTTATCAAAATCGAAAGTTTGGCCAACTAAATATTGCACAGAAGAAAATAAAGGTAAATGCTAAATACTATCAAAAAAACTTTGGTCTCAGAGAAGATTTATTTGGATTCAGTATAAAAAGGGATTATTTTAGCTGCCCCAAACAATACATTCGCCGAGAAATCAAGTGCCAAAAGTCGTCATTTTTATCGCTCATAATCCGGAATAATCTTCCCATCTAATCTTTAATCGATTGCCCGGAACAAAATTGCTTAAGCCGTGATTTACAAAGTAAAATTAAAAAACGCAGATGATGCCGTTCTGTTAGACGATCACGTCTACGAATGGCTCTCCACCGACCCCTACCTGTCAAGAGTTGATCTGCTTCACAATCTTCGAAAACATTCCAGTGGCTGTGCGGTCTTCCAGAAGACATGGAAAAAAGCGGACGGTAGTTTCAAGACGGAAACCATATATCTCCATAAACTGATTGCCGAAAAATTTTTAAACACGCAAAAAACGGGAAACAAACGTTTAGTCGGCACAAAAAACGGCGACAAGCTCGATTGCCGTCTGGAGAACATCATATACCGTTCCCGCTCGGTAGCCAGCCGGCAACGCAAAACCAGCAGCAAAACCGGGTACACCGGCGTTTACCGCGAGCACAATCGATTCAGGGCTGTCATTTCGATCAGGGGCAAATCCATTCATATCGGCATGTTCGATACGGCCGAGGAAGCCGCTGCCGCATATAATAAGGTGTCAAAGGAAACTTACGGCGAAGAAGGCAAAATTAACCGCATCAAATGAATTAACTTTGGTGGTTTTGTCTTAACCACTCCCATGTTTCATTTAACGTTTCCTCCAATGGCCTTGGGCTGTACCCCAATTCCCGGGACGCCTTTTCATGCGACACTTTACGATGGCCGGATTCCACATGCGATATGGCTTCCCGGGTGAACAACGGACGTTGCCCCGTCAAACGGCCCCACCATCCTGCCGGCCGCGCCAATAACTTCAGCAGCCAAAACGGAAGCGCAGTACCGGGCATCGGCCGGCCTGTGATTGCTCCAAACATAGTCGCTAATTCAAGCAAAGTGACATATTGCCCCGACAGCAGGTAGACCTCTCCGGGCCGTCCCCGGGTCATAGCAGCCGACGCGGCAAGCGCCACATCGCGGTTGTCCACCCAATCGTACCCGCCCGGCGTCAGTATCGGAATTCTGCGATGGTACAAATCGAGCAGCATCCGCCCCTGTAAAGAGGGTTTAAAGTCCCAGGGGCCGAGTACCGACGTTGGGTTGAGGCTCATTGTTTCCAGGCCGTTTTGGCCATTGGAGTTCAATACCAGGGCCTGCGCCGCGGCCTTGGTACGTTCATACGGGTAGGCTTGTGCCGGCGGAGCCGTTTCGTCCAATTCCGCCATATCAGGCCTGGCCCGGAATGCATGGGCCGAACTGAAATAAATCAACCGCCTGACTCCGGTTACCTTGCATGCCTCTATCAAAAGATTAACGCCTGCTACATTGGTGTGCCACAAGTCCCGCTCCGGCACTTCGCCAATGCTGATCCGGCCGGCCAGATGTTGCGCCACTTCGACGCCGTCGCACAGGCGCAGCAATGTTTCCGGGTCATGCAATCTGCCGTGTATCAAACGAACCGGCAGACCTTTCAGCGCCCGGTCGTCCTGAAATACCAAAGCGCGGACGGTGTGGCCATCCTCCAGTAATTGACGAACAAGCGCGGCGCCAAGATGTCCGGCAGCCCCGGTAACAGCAACATGCATAAATATTGACGGGCGTTTTCGCCCGCAAGGAACGCGATTTTTTTTCGGCCATGATAGCCGGAATCAAAAATCTGTACATTTACGCCGATTTCCGGCAGAGCCATTACGCAACACTTAACCAAAACATACCGAATCTATGCGCCTGCGCCTTACCCTGTTTGTTTTATCCCTGTTGACTGCCAATGTCCTGTATTCCCAAACTTCAACCTTGCAAGGCCTGATTACCGATGCTGCGAGCGGAGAAACGCTGATCGGCGTGTCGGTGCGTGTATCTGGCGGCGGTGGCGTGGCCTCCGATGCCAATGGCCAATACAAAATTGAATTACCCGCCGGACACTACGAAGTAGAATTCATTTACACCGGCTATGAAAGCCGGAAACAAGCCGTCAGGCTGGTTGCCGGTCAAACCCTTACGCTGAACATGCAACTCGGCGATGCCAACAACCTGCTGCAACAAGCCACCGTTACCGCCGGCAAGTTTGAAAAGCCGTTGGGCGAGGTAACCGTTTCGCTCGATGTGCTTAAGCCGCGCCTGATCGAAAACATCAATGCCTCCCAGATAGATGAATCCCTGGTAAAACTACCAGGCGTGAGCATTATCGACGGTCAGGCCAGCATCCGCGGCGGCGCCGGCTTCTCTTATGGCGCGGGCACGCGGGTACTGTTGCTGGTCGATGATATTCCCGCCCTGCAGGTAGATGCCGGTTTCCCGAACTGGGGCGACTTTCCGGTAGAAAATATCAGTCAAATAGAGGTGCTAAAGGGCGCCGCCTCGGCCTTGTACGGCTCATCCGCCATGAACGGTATTATCAATATACGCACCGGCTTTGCCAAAGACAAGCCGGAGACGGATGTAGCCGTTTTCAGTCAGATTTGGGGAAATCCGAAAGAAGAGGACAATTATTACCCCGGCGAGGGCGGCGGCAAGATCAACCGGAAATGGTGGGGCGCCGACAGCTCGTATATCCAGTTGCCCATCGAAACCGGTTACAGTTTCTGCCACCGCCGGAAAGCCGGAAAACTGGACATGGTATTTGGCTCATACGGACTTTACCGCGACAGCTACAACAAGGCCACCTACGCCCGCTATATGCGGGTAACGCCCAACTTCCGCTACCGCGTGACCGACAGGCTGACCCTTGGCCTGAATACCAATTTCAACTTCGGGCGCAGCGGCTCCTTTTTTATCTGGGCCAATGACACGACCGGGGCCTACACACCCGGCCTTAATTCGGCCACCTACAGCCGCGGCCGCCTGCGTTTTACGCTGGATCCTTCCATGCAGTATTTCGACAAGGGCGGAAACCGGCACAAATTCCTGGGACGGTACTTCTACGTACACAACAACAACAGCGGCAACCAAAGCAACGACAGCCGCATGTACTACGGCGAGTACCAGTACCAACGCCCGATGGACAACATCGGCCTGGTGGCAACTGCCGGCGTGGTGGCCATGTACACCACCATAGACGCCGAATTGTACAATAACGCCAACTACAACACCCAGAACTACGCCGGCTACCTGCAACTCGATTACAAAGCTTTTGACCGGCTCAACCTGTCGGCCGGCATGCGTTATGAACGCAATATCCTGGGCAGCCCGGAAATTATCCGGATCGACGACATGACTTCTGATACCATTCCCAACGGCGTAACCAAGGAAGGAAAACCGGTATACCGCGTGGGCGCCAACTACCAGGCCGCCCGCGCCACCTATTTCCGGGCTTCCTGGGGGCAGGGATACCGCTATCCCACCATTGCGGAAAAATTTATTCAGACTGATTTCAGCACCAATAATGTGGTGCGACCCAATCCGCGGCTCGTGTCAGAAACTGGCTGGACGGCGGAAGCCGGTATTAAACAGGGTTTTGCCATCGGCGACTGGAAGGGCTTTCTCGATCTGACCTATTTCATTTCAGAATACGAACGGATGATGGAGTTCTCACTCGACGCTTTTATTCCGCTGGTCGTGTTCAAATCGAAAAATGTCGGCAATACGCAGGTAAAAGGTTGGGAGGTTTCTTTGATGGGTCAGGGTAAAGTCGGCAACGGCACCCTGTTCCTGCTCACCGGTTACACTACCATCGACCCGAAATACAAACTGAAGCCGGGCGAAGTGTTCGATCCGGTTAAATACGGCCTTCCCGACAGCACCAACGTGTTGAAATACCGCTACAGGCACATGTTCAAATGCGATGCCGAATACGTATGGCGCGGGCTTGCCGTCGGCGCCTCGGCACAATACAACAGCCACATGGAAGCCGTGGATGCTATATTCCAATACGGAATCCCCGGCGTAAGTGCTTTCCGCGCGGAACACAACAATGGTTTCACCGTTTTAGATTTCAGGGTGTCGCAAAAATTCGGCAAACACCTGAAAACCAGCTTTTTGGTAGGAAATATCCTGAATGCCGTGTATTCGGTTCGCCCGGCGCTGCTGGAAGGGCCGCGGAGCTATACCCTGCGTTTCGACTGGAAAATTTAACTGTTATGACCATTAGTAATCACGCCTTCCAATGGCGGTTCGTGCTGGTTTTGCCCGTTTTGGCAGCCATTTTATCAACGGCTTGCAGCCAGTCGGATACGCACAAACCAAGCCCCTCCGGGCCGGAGCAAACAAAGGAAAACCCGGAGATAACGGGACCTCACTTCCGGTTCAGCCAACAACAGGCGATCAGCGGCGGCCCGGATGAAAAAAACTGGTGCCGCGGCAGGTTCGACCAGGCGGTGGTGATCAACGCGGAAAAAGATGACCCTAACCGGCGGTATTTTTACCTCAGTCCCGGTACGACAAAACTGGCCATCGGGCCAAGCGGCATGACCGCCTTGTTTATGCTCCGCCCGGCGGGCAACGGAATCGTGGAGATATTCCACGGCGCCCATTTTCCCTCATGCCTGTCGCAACCGGCCAATTTTTCACCGGCGGGCCCGGCTACCGTGGTTCAGTATCACAATCATAAAAACATGACGTTCGCCCTCGAAACGCGGGAAGAAGGCGGCCATTCAATTGTAACCCTTGTTTTGCCAGAAGGCAACCGGTACGGACTCGACATCGATCATTGTTCAAATTGCGAATAATGGATTAAAAGATTTTTTGTTTTTGCCGCGCAGTGCCGGATTTAAGTACATTTGCGCGCAATCAACAACTGTTACAAACATGTTTACGATAAATATTTATTTGCGGTTTGCGCTGATCGCGGTTGGCATGCTGGGCGGTATCGCGCTGTGGCTCGCATTCGGGTTCTGGTACGGATTCCCGTTTTTACTGGTGGGAATATTTCTGCTTGCCGGCTACCTGATGCTGGGCACCATCATGTCGACCAATATGCTCCTGAGCCAGGCCAATTTTTTTGAAGCGGAAAAACGCCTGAAACTCACCTTTTTCCCAAAAATACTGCTGATGGGCTACAAAGGGGTGTATTATATGACGCACGGCGCTCTTGCCCTTCAAAAGAAAGACTTCAACACCGGTGAAATATGGTTGCGCAAGGCGCTCGATGCCGGCTTGCCCTCCGACAACGAACGCGGAGCCGCCATGCTGCAGCTCGCCATGATAGCCGCCTCCAAAAATAACCGTCAGGCCGCCCAAAACCAGCTGGCAGAGATCAAAAAACTCAATATCACGGAAAACATGCTCAAGGAGCAAATCCGCGACCTGGAAAAACAACTCAAACAAATGGGTCAGACCATGAATCCCAGCATGTTGGGCATGATGGGCCGCGGCGGGTTCAGAGGTGGCGGCGGCAAACGAAAAATGCCAAAAATGCGCTAACTAAACCCTCATAAACCCTCATAAACCCTCACAAACCCTCATAAACCCTCATAAACCCTCATAAACCATATAAACACACATTCCTCACCATGCAAATTGGAATTCCAAAAGAGACATACCCCGGAGAGCAGCGTGCCGTCGTGATTCCCGGCGATGTGGCACGATTCGTAAAACTGGGCGCGACGGTAGTGGTTGAATCCGGCCTTGGGGCGGGTATCCGGGCCACCGATGCCGAATATGAAAAAGCAGGCGCCACCGTCAGTTCTGACCGGGCAGGCCTGTTCGCCGGAAGCGATATTATCTTGCGGCTGCGCAAACCGGAACCGGCCGATATTCAGATGCTTCGTCCCGGATGTATTCATATCAGTTATTTGGACCCTTTCAATGAAAAATCGCTCGTTGCCCAACTGGCCGAACGCGGCGTCAGCGCCATTTCGATGGAGCTGATCCCCCGAACCACCCGGGCCCAGAAAATGGATGCGCTGAGTTCGCAGGCCAGCCTGGCAGGTTATGTGGCAGTTATCCTGGCCGCGCAACGCACCGACCGGGTTTTCCCGATGATGACAACGCCGGCAGGCACGATCAATCCTTCGCGGGTGTTCGTGATCGGCGCCGGCGTGGCAGGCTTACAGGCCATTGCAACGGCCAAACGCCTCGGCGCGCGGGTGGATGCATTCGATACCCGTCCGGCGGTGGCCGAGCAGGTGCGTTCGCTTGGCGCAAGGTTCGTCGAAGTCGATCTGGGTGAAACCGGGCAAACCAAGGACGGCTACGCCAAGGCGCTTACCGAAGAACAACTGCAAAAACAACGCGAAGCAATGGCCAAACAATGCGCGATGAGCGATGTGGTCATCACCACCGCCCAGGTATTCGGCCGGAAAGCGCCCATTATCGTAACAAAAGAAATGGTGGCCGGCATGAAACCCGGCAGCATCATCGTCGACCTGGCCGTTGAAACCGGCGGAAACGTGGAAGGCGCCGTTCTGGGCCAGGAAGTAGATATAAACGGCGTGCGTATCCTCGGTCTGGAAAACATGGCCGGCCGAGCACCGGTACATGCCAGCCAGATGTATTCCGCCAACTTGTACAACCTGGTGGAAGAATTTTGGAATAAAGAATTGAAAACCATGGAGTTAAGTCTGGAAGACGATATCGTCCAGGGCTGCCTCATTACTCACGAAGGGCAAGTTCGCCGCGAATTTTAAGCACTATGGAAGTTTTAATTTTTCTACTGCTCATCCTTGTACTTTCCATTTTTCTGGGCTTTGAGATCATCTCTAAAGTGCCCTCCCTGTTGCATACGCCGTTGATGTCCGGCTCCAATGCCATTTCCGGCATAACCGTAGTTGGCGCCATGATCGCCGCGGGGCTTGGCCAGGGCGAAGACCTGGCTGCCATGCTGGGTGGCGTCGCCGTTGGGTTTGCCATGATCAACGTAGTGGGTGGCTATTTGGTTACCGACCGGATGCTCAACATGTTCAAGAAAAAAGACAAGTAAACATGACCCTCGAATCACTTATCAATATCGTTTATATTCTTTCGGCCATCTCTTTTATACTGGGTTTCAAGCTGATGAGCAACCCGGGTTCTGCCCGCCGCGGTAATATTATTTCGGCGGTTGGCATGGCTTCGGCAATCATCGTCACATTAATGTATCCGGAAGTAGTTCGTTATCAATTTATTGTAATAGGCATAGTAGCCGGCGGCGCCATTGGCATGTTGTTTGCCTACCGGACCCCCATGACGGGCATGCCCCAAATGGTGGGCCTGTTGAACGGATTTGGCGGCCTGGCCAGCCTGCTGGTAGCCTGGGCCGAGTATACAGCGCGACCGGAACAAACTTATTTCGGCGGCGCAATCCTCGCGCTGACGGCCCTCATCGGCGCTATCACTTTCTCCGGATCGATCATCGCCTGGGCAAAACTGGAGGAGCGGTTCATTTCCGGAAAACCGATCATGTACGGCGGGCAACAATTCGTCACAGCCGGGGTCATCGGCGGCATATTGCTTTGCGGCGTACTTTTTTCCATGGATACAGCCACTCCTGAAGCCGTTCGTTTTCTGGGTATTATCACTTTGCTGGCACTCGTCCTGGGCGTTTTGCTGACCATACCAATCGGCGGCGCCGACATGCCCGTAGTGATCTGCCTGTTGAATAGCTACTCCGGCATGGCTGCCTGCGCCTCTGGTTTTATCGTACAAAATAACCTGCTGATCGTAGCCGGCGCCCTGGTAGGCGCCAGCGGTATTATCCTCACGCTTATCATGTGCAAAGCCATGAACCGCTCGGTTGCTAACGTATTTTTGGGCGGATTCGGCTCCCCGGTACAGGGCAGCATGATGGAGGTAGTAGGCGAGATAAAACCCGTCAAAGCCGACGACGCCTACCTGATGCTCGAAGCCGCCGACAGCGTGGTGATCGTGCCGGGGTATGGAATGGCGGTATCGCAGGCGCAACACGCCGTGCGCGAACTCACGGAAGCCCTCGAAAAAAACGGCACCGAGGTGCGCTTCGCCATTCACCCCGTCGCCGGGCGTATGCCGGGCCACATGAACGTGCTGCTGGCCGAAGCCAATATTTCCTACGACGCAATGGTGGAAATGGACGCCGTCAACCCGACCATGGAAACGGTGGACGTGTGCATGATCATCGGTGCAAACGATGTGGTCAATCCTGCCGCCGAAGAAGACAAGGCCAGCCCTTTGTACGGTATGCCTATAATAAAGGCCCATCAGGCCAAATCCGTCATCGTGATGAAACGTTCGATGGGCAAAGGATTTGCAGGCGTGGAAAATCCGCTCTTTTTTAAAAACAACACCCGTATGCTTTTCGGCGACGCCAAAGCCAGTTTGCAGGCGTTGGTGAATGAGTTTAAAGGCGCGAATTGACTGACGACTTGCGACTTTTGACTGACGACTTGCGGGTAAGGCTTGGTATGGTTCCCTGGCTTTTATGCACATTGATTGCCGCCATACCAAGCCTTACCCGCAAGTCGTCAGTCAATGCGTTTGCTCCCACAATTCGATCTTGTTCCCTTCCAGATCGAGTATCCAGGCAAATTTGCCGTATTCTTCCTCTAACGGCTGACCGACGACTGTCACGCCCTCTTCACGGAGCTGCGCAATTAAAGCATCCAGGTTGTCGACGCGAAAGTTGATCATGAACGGCTGTGTGGAAGGATCGAAGTAGTCTGTTTGTTCTTTAAAAAAGCCGAGCACGGAATACGGTTTGACGGAAGGGTTTTCGTGATCGCTCCAGTTGAACTGGGCGCCCCAGGGTTCCATGGGAATGCCCAGATGTTTTTCATACCAGGCGCGGGTATTCTCGCGGTCTTTACATTTGATAAAGATGCCGCCAATGCCGGTTACGCGTTTCATTTTGTAATTTTTTAGAAAACAGATCAATAAGGGGAACAAAGGTAAAAGCAATTTTATTTAAAACAAATTATTTTAAATAAAATCCGGCGTTAACAATTTTCAAAGCAGCAGAGCCGCAATACAACTTTGCTATTTTTGCCCCGCAATTATGGAAAAAACACTCCGGCAATTTCGCGAGGTAGTGGCGCATTGTCGCGAACTATTTCTTAAAAAAACGGCTGACTACGGCACAGCGTGGCGGATACTCCGCCCGGCAAGTATCACCGATCAGTTGTATATCAAGGCGTTGCGCATCCGAAGCATCGAAGAAAAAGGGAAACAACAAGTGGATGATAGTATCGAATCGGAGTTTTCAGGCTTGATTAATTACAGTATCCTGGCGCTGATACAATTGAGTTTGCCCTCCGATGAGCCGCTTGAACTTCAGCCGGAACGGGTACGTGAACTGTACGACTTTCAGGTAGAAGAAAATATCCGCCTGCTGGCAGCCAAAAACCACGATTACGACGAGGCCTGGCGGCTCATGCGTATCAGCAGCATGACCGACCTCATCCTTCAAAAACTCCTGCGTATCAAACAAATAGAAGACAATGCCGGGCAAACCCTCGTGTCAGAAGGTTTGGAGGGCAATTATCGCGACATTATTAATTATGCTGTTTTTGCGTTGATCCGTTTGGGAGAAAAAGAAACCTGAGCGCAGCAAAAGTTGAAAACGGCACAGAAAATATTCAAGGCGTTTCAAATACGAACCAATGACATCATTACCTACCCTGCTCATCATTTTTGCCATTGCCGGCTTGGCGCTGACCATACTAACTAAAATGGTTAAGCGAACCAAAAACACTTTTTTGACCTTTCTGCAGCATTTCTGCGGCGTTTGGTTTGTGTTTTCCGGTTTGGTAAAAGCCGTGGACCCGATTGGCACAGCTTATAAAATGGAAGACTATTTCGTGCAGTTCGAAAGCACGTTCGCGGGATTACAAAACGTATTTGCCGGTCTGGCGCCTTTGTTTCCGTGGTTGAGTGGCTACAGCACCGGTTTTTCTATTTTTATGATCGTGCTGGAAATCACCCTTGGCGTCATGCTGATTCTGGGGTACGCCCGGCAAACAACGGCCTGGCTGTTCATGCTGATCGTGTTGTTCTTCACCTTTCTCACCGGTTTTACGTTTCTGACCGGTTTTGTACCCACGGAGGCCAACTTCTTCGATTTTGCCAAATGGGGCCCCTATGTAAAAGAACAAATGCGCGTGACTGATTGCGGTTGCTTCGGCGATTTTATTAAACTGGATCCGAAGGTTTCTTTTTTCAAAGACATCGGTTTGCTTATACCGGCCTTCCTCTTCCTGGTCTGGTGTAAAAAGATGCACGAATTGTTCACGCCGCGTGGAAGAGCCTTGCTGACAGCCGGCGCCGCCCTGGTTTCGCTCCTTTTTTGCTGGCAAAACACTTACCGCGATCTCCCGGTCGTGGATTTTCGCCCATTCAAAGTCGGGGCAAATATTCGCGAGCGTAAAGCCATCGAGGAAGAAGCAAAAGGCAATATTGAAATTATTGGTTGGGTAATGGAGAATACCAACACGGGTGAGGTAAAAAAAGTAATGATCCCGATGGAGCGCTACAAAGAACTGGTAGCGCAATACCCGAAAGAACAGGGCTGGAAGGTCAAGGACCAGATCAAAACGGAACCTTTTATTGAAAAAGATGGCAAAAGGATTCCCGTTGCAGAAACCAAAATCAGCGATTTCGCCATCGAAAGTGAAGACGGCGATGTCACCGAAGACATCCTTAATGAACCTGGCTACAGCCTGATGATCATTGCCTATAAGTTTTACGGGGAGAAAAAAAGCGAAACCCTTGTTGTTCAGGATACCGCCTGGGCAACCGACACCTTGCGCATAAATCCGGATTCTTTCTCGATACGCCGCACGGTTGCGCAAATTGTTCCCAGGAAAGTTGAACGGGAAGTTTTTGTGCCGGAGGAACATTACGGCCAATTGTTCCGCGAAAAGATAAATCCGCTCGCCGAAACCGCCGCCAAATCGGGCTGGAAAGTATATGCGATCAATACTTTTCAGGACAACGAACTGGCCCCCTCATTCCGCGAACAAATACAAGCCCCCTACCCATTTTACCACGGCGACGATAAACTGCTCAAAACGATCATCCGTTCCAATCCGGGTCTGGTCATCCTGAAAGACGGAGCCGTGGTAAAAAATTACCATTGGCGCCATTTCC
>CALEYM010000080.1 GCA_937926185.1 uncultured Bacteroidota bacterium
TATGAGGTTTTAGGAGGTTTTATGGGGTTTTATGGGGTTTTATGGGTTTTTAGGGGTTTTGGGGGTTTTGGTGTCTTTGGGGGTTTATGGGGGTTTATGAGGGTTTAGACGGGTTAGAGGGTTTTGGTTACATAAAAAAGCGCGGGTTAGACATTCCGGGTTTGTTGTTTCCTTTGCCGCGTTTCAAATCGATCTGGAGCAATACTTCTATCGACCCGGCGGTATAGTCTTTCACGTCCGACAAGGTGAGGTCGTAAGCCACGCCCAGGCCGAACTGTTCGTGTGCTTTCCAGAAAAGCAGCAGGTCGATCGATTCGCCGGGGCCATCGCCGCCGACGCGGTAGGAAAGGCCCGCGGTGATCTTTTGCTGTATCTCCAGGTTAACGTTTAAATCGATGTCAATCGGGGCATTTTTGACATATTTAACCAGCATGGCCGGCATCAGGTTAAAATCTTCGTTCAGCGGCAGCACGGCGCCGGCCATCGCGTAAAAGTGCTGGTATTCCTTGGCAATCTGGTTAGCAGCCTGGTTGTCCAGACTGATATTGTTGGAATACATCTTCGGCACCGAAAAGCCGACGTAATATTTATCTTCAAATGTAGCGTACAAGCCGGCGCCAACGTTGGCATAAAACGAACTGTTTCGGTCCGTATCCAGCGACTGGTCGCCGCCGGTATTGGCCGGCTGCGCCTTGGTGAAATCCATACTCAGTGACCGCACCGAACCCATAATGCCCGCCCGCAGGGCAAAATCCCCTTCGCCGATCAGGTTATAGGAATATGCCAGCGACGCCGCGAACTCCTTGTCCAGTCCGATCTGAAAATGCGACATCGTCACGCCAATACCCACCCGTTCGGAAATAAACGGCGAATTAAAACTCGCCATCACCGACTTCGGCGCTCCGTCGAAGCCTATCCACTGATTCCGGTATATGGCCGTTGCAAACGGCACGTTGCGGGCGCCGGAATAAGCGGGATTAATCGGCAGTTTATTGTACATAAACTGCGTGTAGTGGCGCTCCTGCTGGGCGTAAAGGCCGGCAGCGGCGGCAGTCAATATGAGGAAAAGTAGAATAGTTTTTTTCATATCGTAATGAGATGTTTATGATGGTTTATGAAGGTTTATGAAGGTTTATGATGGTTTATGATAAACCCTCATAAACCCTCATAAACCCTCATAAACTAAAAATCATCGGTATATTTCAACGAATCCCTTCCGGGGCGGCTCATTGGTGCCGGTGGCAAACACATAGAAATAGACGCCGTCGGGCAGATCTTTGCCTGGTTCGTTGTTCAGGCGGCCTCTCCAGGCGGTCTGCGGGTCGTTCGTATATCCCTGGGCTTCAAAAACTTTATCGCCCCATTGGTTGTAGATCACGAGCGTGTTATCCCGGAATTGCCCGGAATCCAGACACGGTATCGTGAAATAGTCGTTCACTTCGTCATCATTCGGCGTGATGATGTTCGGGATAAAGGAGCAGTCGTTAACTTCTACACGAATGGTTACCAGCGCCACGGTATCGCATACATTGGGGCAAGTTTCCGAGCAAAGTTCATAGAAGAACCTGGCCGTCCGGTTGGTCTCTGTGGCCATAAAAGTGAATACACCGGAACCAAGATTGTTCAGTCCTTCCGGCAGGGGGTCCACCAGAGGTGTCACCACGAAGTCGCCGGGAGGGAAGATCAGGTCGTTTTGTACTACATTAAATGTATCGAGTACGCCGATATTTACCAGTACCGTGTCAGCAGCAGCCTGAATAACGGGCAACAGTACCGCTACCGAATCCAGCGGCGTATTACAGCCGTTGATTGTCGCGAACACCGTGTAAATCCCGGCGTTCTGCGGGCTGGCGATCACGATGATCTGGCTGTTGTTCGGGTACTGTTGTTGGGGCCCTGTCCAGGTATAGGTAGCGTTGGCAAACGAATCCACCATCAGGATAACCTCTTCTCCGGGGCATGCAAGGGGTGGATCAATGGTCGGATCGAGCGCTTGCAGCGATTGCACCGTAACATTCACCACGCAGGTCGCTGTATTGCCGGCCTGGTCAGTTGCTATAAAGGTCAGCGTATGTATCGAATCCACCGCGAAAGGCAGGCCGGAAAACTGCCCGGTCGTTTGCGCCACCAGGGGATTGATGGTACAGTTGTCCGCCGCCAGCGGCAGGCTGAAACTCAGGTTCACCGCGTCGCAAGTGGAAATAGTGTCGATATCCGTGATAAACTCGCCCGGGTCGGAAATGATGATCCCCCCGACGTTCACCGTGACGCCCGCGGAAGGGCAGTCGATGACCGGCGGCGAATTTTCAATGATGGTCACAGAGAAGGTATCCCGGTGCACGATATTACCGCTGGAATCCAGCGCCAGGTACTCGATGCGGGTCGTTCCGAACTGGAAGGTATCGCCCGGCATGATATTGTCGGGTATCTGGGTGATCAGCGGCGGTTCACAAAATCCGGCGCCCGCCGTGGGTACAGTCCATGTAACCGGCTGCGGACAACCGGTCATGGTGATATCCGGCGGGAAATTATTGAACGAGGGCGGCGTGTTGTCAAATTCCAGTACTATCGTAAAGGAACACGTATCGCTGTTGCCGCTGGCATCGATGGCAAAAATGAGCACGCTGGTGGTTTGCGCAAAGATGGTATCATCCGGCAACACCGTGGAAGTAATCGATTCCAGCAAACAGTTGTCTGTCGCTTCGGGGAATTGCCAGTCCACCACTTCACCGCAGGGGCTTGCCTCTTCCACCGTAATATCGTCCGGACAACTGCTGAATACAGGTGGAATCACGTCCTCCACAGCCACATTAAATGTACAGGTGGAAGTATTCCCCGAAGCGTCGAAAGCCGTGTAAACCACTACGTGTATGCCGGTACTAAACTGGGTACCCGGCTGGTAGGTGGTCGTAAGCGTATCCAGCGCGCAATTGTCGCTCGCCAACGGCGGCGGCCAGTTTACCAGGGTATCGCATTTGTTTGCCGGCAGGATGAACACCCGGTCGGACGGGCAGCCGGTGATCACCGGCGGCACATTTTCCGAAACGTTTACCGTAAAGGAACAAATAGCCGAATTGCCGCTGGCATCGGTGGCTATGTATGAAACCGTGGAGGCCCCAACCGGGAAAAATGATCCGGGATCCGGGGAGGAAACAATGCCCGGGTCCGGGTCGCAGTCATCCGTTACGTCCGGCGCAATCCAGGTAAAAAAGGCGCCGCAGGTGTCGGGTAATGCCGTGATGATCGTATCCGCCGGGCAATTGTTCAACACCGGCGCATTGAGGTCGAGCACTGTGATTTTAAAAGAACAGAGGGCCTGATTGCCGTAATCGTCTGTTGCAAAGTAGGTTACCGTGATTTCGCCTGTAGGCAGCGTAGTGTCGGGTTGCAGGTCGCTGTCCAATGCCAGGTTCAGGTCGCAGTTGTCGGACGCCAGCGGTAAGTCCCAGCCGATGGTTGCCGTACAGGAAGTGTCATCGACGACCTGAACAATATCGCCGGGGCAAATAATCAGTGGATCGACCGTATCGCGCACCATGACCGTGAACGAACATATAGCCGAATCACCGAAAAGGTCGATGGCCGTGTACGTCACCACGCTGTCGCCGATCGGAAACTCGGACCCGGACAACGCGGAAGCCAGTAATTGCGGCGGCGAGTTCGGGTTGCAGGGATCGAAAGCATCGGGCGCCGTCCAGGAAACGGGAGTAAAACAGCTTTGCGGCCCCAGGTCTACGGAAATATCAGCCGGACAGTTGAAAATTTGCGGCGGCAGGCTGTCCTGCACCGTGACGTTCATCTGGCAGCTGGCTATATTTCCGGCATTGTCTTCCGCGGTAAAAGTAACCACGGTGATGCCGGAAGGATAAATGTCATCCGTCTGGTCGTTGGTAATACTTTTTATGCCGCTGCACGCGTCGGTGGCCGAGGCCATGTCGATGGTTACGTTGGCGTTACATTCGTTGCCCGCGGCCATTACCAGGGTGTCGGGCGGGCACAGGGGCGTTGGCGGCGTCAGATCGGCGCTTTCATAATAGCCGTTCACCGTTACTACCGGCACGGAATTGAAGGAACCGTTCACGGCGTCAATCGTGCCCGAAAAGCCGATTGTCGTGGCGGCGTTGGCGTCCTTTACCGTGAAACATATCGTAAAAAAGGTACTGTCGTTCGGAATGGCCGGCCAGCCGCCCGCGTTGCCGCCAAAGAACTGGAGGGTGCCGCCGGGCGTCGAGTTAAAGCCGAAAAACATCGTGGAAGAAAGGTTCAGGCCCGGATACTCGTTCGTCACGGAATCAAAATCCAGCACCGAGGTATCCCAAACCACGTTGAATTGCACGCCGATGATGTCTATGAAATCGCGTACGCTCAGGTCGACGCACACGGTCGGGTCGCCGCCCTGGCAATCGATGCCCACCGTGTCGAGCAGGAGCGTCAGCGGGGTGCCGGCGTCCACGATCACTGTGAACGAACAAGTGGCCGTATTGCCGGCAGCATCGGCAGCGGTGTAGGTGACGGTGGTGGTTCCGGCATTGTACACGCCGTTGGCCGGGCCCTGGCCCTGACCGGTAGTGACTCCGGTTTGCTGGTACGACAACGAAACGCCGCCGCAATTGTCCGTAAGCGTCGTGGGCTCCAACCCGGTTACCGTGGCTGTAATACTGCCGGTGGGCGCCATGACCGATACGTTGGCCGGACATTCGATGACGGGCGGTTCCGTGTCGAGAATGGTCACCGAGCCGTTTACGGTGAGGAAGCCGATCTCTTCCGGCGGGTTAATGGTAAATGCGGACAAATCGGTGGGAAAATTGCCGAACAGAATACCGGAATTGGTATTGTTCCCGCCTGTTACTGTAAAAGTGATGCTAAACAGGGTATCACCGGCCGACAGCGTGGTGCCGGCAAACAAGTCAGGGGTCGTCCACGCAAAACCCAGGAAGCCGTTGCCGGTTTGGGAGTTGCCAAAGTTGCTGACATCCAGTTGCATTGCGGGATTAAAGTTCCCGAAGGTGTCAAATTGCAGGATGGCAGAATTCCAGCCCACGGAGAACTGCAGGCCGGCCAGCGAATCGAAATTCAGGGCGGTGATATAAACGGTCACCGATTCGCCGCAGGACGATGTTTCGTTGGAAGCGATCAGCGTCAGCGAATCGCCGGGCATGAGTTCCAGGTTTACCTGAAACGAACAGGAAGCGGTCTGGCCTCCCACGTCGCTGGTTGTATACGTGACGGTAGAGGCGCCGATATTAAACACTGCGCCACTGGCGTCCGGGTCGTTCGGGAAATTGGCCGCGGTGGCGCCGGTTGAGGTCCAACCCGTCGATGCGATGGCGCAATTGTCCAGCACGGAAAGTGGCGCGATGTTGTTCACGGGCGTCGGACCAATAACCTGCAGCGTTACGTCATCCGGGCAGGTGATCGACGGCGGTTCCGTGTCTTCCGGGTTGACCAGGCCAGGGAAAGTATTCACCGTCAGGTCGTTGCCCATCAGGTCGATGGCGGCAATTTCTGTCGGGTCGCCGGTAAATTCGGCCAGCGTGGCCGGGCCGCCGATGCGGGTAAAGGCTACCGTGAGCAAAATACTGGTATCGGGCAAACTCACGCCGCCAATGGCCGTCCAGGCAAACGTAAATTTCCCCGAGTTGACAAAGGCTGCCGAGGTATCGAACCCAACTCCCTGAAATGCCGGGTTTATTTGGGTGATATAGGCGTAATCCATGTAAGCCGGGTTCCAGGAAAACGTGAATTGTAAGCCCGCAACGTCGGTAAAATCATACAAACGCAGCGGCATCAGAAAGGTATCTGAAGCATGGCAAGGGACGTCGATGGAATCGGCTTTCAGGATCACTGTCTGGGCCGTTGAAAGGGCCGGCGAGAACAGCGCCGCGAAAAAGATTAGGATTAGTAGTTTATTTCTCATGGTTTTAAATGTC
>CALEYM010000081.1 GCA_937926185.1 uncultured Bacteroidota bacterium
CCACCGGCCGCATAAAAACCTGCGCAGATACCGCATAGGACAGCCATGGCAGGAAAAGACAAAGGCAATTACGCATGAGCATAAGTTCCCGCGAATGTACGGCATCAAATCTCTATGCCGTTTTGTTGCGCTACTTTTTCGTAAAAAAGACCGGCATCGGTCATGGTACGGTCCATTGTATCAAAATTGACCCGTACTAATCCGAACCGGTATGTTGGCCCCAGATGCCACTCGAAATTGTCCCAGGCGCTCCAGTGGATGTAGCCGCGCAGATCAATGCCTGTCTGGACAGCATCGTAGCAGACTTTCAGATAATCTTTCAGGGCTTGTATACGCTGGCGACTATCGTCGGTGCAGATGCCGTTTTCGGTGATGATGATCGGCTTTTGATATTTTTTCCAAAACCTTTGCAACATCCAGCCTAGGCCCTCAGGGCGGTATATCCACATTTTATCGTGCGGCAACTGCCGTTGCAGTACATCTCCGGGCCGGTTGATAAAATCAATAGGGAAAGGGTCGAATAGCAGGCAGGCATAGTAACTAAGTCCCCAAAAATCGCACTTCAGGAAGGGCCGGGCAGCCCTGTCGAGAAACCACCAGCGGGAAAAAGCCGCCGGCAATACGCCGGGCCAGTTGGCCGCATCAAAAACGGCAGTATTGAGCGATATGCCCACCGGCGCGTTCTTCGATTTTTCCCGGATCAGGGTTCGGGCGATATCATGGGCTTTGCCCATATTATCCAACACCTGGTTGGCGAGAAAATACCGTCTTTTGAAATGCGGGGGGAAATCGCCGGAAAAAAAACCGTTGTAGGCGTACACATTCGGTTCGTTAAACGTATTCCAGTAGGCCGCGTACTCGCCGAAGTGTTTGATGCATTGCTGAACGTAGTTGATAAAGAATGGGATATTATCCTCGTTCGTCCAGCCGCCTTGTCGCTCGAACCAGTTGGGATGGCAAAAATGATGCAACACGAACATCAATTTTACCCCCTTCTTCTTTAACAACTTAAAAAAGTTCAGGTACTCTTCCACTACCGCTTCTTCAAATTTGGCCATTGGCGCCGTTTGCAACCTCGACCAGTCTACTCCGCACCGATAAATCGATCCGAAACGGGCGATATAACCGGCGTCCTCCTCCCGTCGTAGTTCGTGATCCGTCGTGCGCTCGAAGCGATACCCGTCTTTAGCCACCAAACCACGCCAGGGGTGATCGCCGGCAGTCTCTACCTGCGCGGCAGCGGTGGATGTGCCCCAGAAGAAGTGATCGGGAAATTGGAGGAGCATAGATGAATTGCGGATTGCGGATTACGGATTGCGGATTACGGATTGCGGATTGCGGATTAACCCAGCTCTTGGTACTGTATGTAATTTAGGGCACAACATTTTCGGTTTTAGACTTTCCAGGTTTGACAAACCTGGAAAGTCTGGACGCCGAAGAACTAAAATGTAGTGTGAATTTAGGGACAGGTTGCGATACCAAGAGCTGGGTTAATCCGCAATCCGCAATCGATAAAATAAAAAAGCCCCTCACCGCGAGCCTAACCGGAGGGGCAACCATGAGATTATAATAAAACAGGAAGTATCAGGGTAAACGCCGCGTACGTTAGGAGTACACATTCACCTGACCACAAATTGTAGCCAATTACGGGTCGTGGTTCGGATTAAAGCAAGAATACTTTAAAATCGGGAAAAAAGCGGTTGGGAGAGCTTTAAAAATGACGGATTAGGAAGAAAGTGCCGCTTTTCGGCAGGACAAATATACGGCGTCTGCGCTTGGTAGCAATAGATCGGGCAAAAAAAATCCTGAAACGGGCAAAAACGCGCGTTTCAGGCTGGAAAAGCCGGTTAGTACCGGCTTGGTATGATGGCTCGCGGTGCGTTTTTAGAGATTGGAACCGCTCTCCCCGCTTCTTTTGCGTTCCTTGAAATTGATGTGCAGGGAAAATATATGCGAATACTGCACCTGTGAGACGTTGCCAATATCGGTCAGCGCATAGTCGAGTTGCACCCTGCCAAAGCGAAGCCCCACGCCGAAATTGGGTTGCAGGGTCATCACCTCTTTGTTGGGATTAAAGTCGTCTTTTACCCGACGAAAACTGCCGACACCTGCCCGCAGGCGCACGAATCCGTTATAGTCGGCTTCGATGCCGATGCGCGGGTCCATGTTAAAGGTTTTGGAACTCAGCAGCACATTGCGTTGGCCGTCGGTGGTAAATTCCAGATCGATGGCGGGCAGCAGGGTGGTTTTTTCACCGATTTTTGCGCGATAGGCGGCGCCAAGGATGAATCGCGGGCGGGTAATTTCGGTGCTGCTGGCCGGTATTTCGTTGTTTGTGCGTTCAAATTCAGCTTTCTCCTTTTCAGTGAGGTCGAAGGACCAGGCGTTAAAAGTGGTGGTCAGGTCGCGTCCCTGAATACCGAACATCCATTTGCCTTTGCGGTATTGGGCGCCCAGATCGGCGCCGAAGCCCCAGGCGCCGGCAAAAGAACCGATAACCCGGCGGATCACTTTTACCGAACCCCCGACAGCAATGGCCGGATTGCGCAATTTACGCGCATAACTACCTATCAGGGCGTAATCGGCTGCTGAAAAGGACGACAGGTTGTCATAATTCACCGTCCCGTCTTCGTTGATCAAATTAATAGTGTACGGGATATTATCGATACCCAGCCGGATCAGGGAAAAAGCCAGGTAACTGCTGTTTTCCCGGTTCAGCGATTTGCCGAAACCCAGATAGTCGTATTGCGTCACGCCTACGAACCACTCGGCGTGCATGGCGCCCACCTGAAACGGGGCTTCGATCTGCGACAAACCCGCCGGATTCCAGTAGGCTGCCGTAATATCGTCGACGAGAGCCGTTTGCGCCCCCGACATCCCGTGCGACCGGGCGCCCACCCCAATGGCCAGAAATTCGTTGCTATATTTTTGTGCGGTCAGGGCGGGTATGCCTGTCAGGAGCAAAAGCCCGATAAAAAGTATCGATCTGTTCATGCTACTCTAATTTTGCCGGCGTCTTTTACGTTTTGGATGCCGGCTTACTGACGCATAGCCGGCAAAAGCGGTTGCTTTACAGGCGACAAAATTAGCGGAAGCACTTTACAAGAAAATCTTATGCAGAAAATAATCTTCTTTTGGCTATATCTGTCCTCTTTTACGCATGCAACGGCCCAGACCACTTACAATCTGATTCGTCTGGCTCAGTGGGACGATAATGCCCTGCCCGTCGCTTCGCCGGGCAATCTGAACGTACAATACAGCGGATGCTGGGGGTTGGCTGTGAACAACCGCGAATACGCCATCCTGGGCGCCGCCCGGCACGTTTTGATTTTTGACGTAACGACGCCTGCCCAACCGGTATTGGCAGGTAAATTTGAAGGAACCGCCAATACGGTCTGGCGGGAATTCAAATCGTATAAAAACCGCGTGTACGCCGTGTCCGACGCGACCCAGGAAGGTTTGATGATCTTCGATTTCAGCCAGGCGCCCGACACGATCAGGCGCAGTTATTGGAGCAACACGTTTTTCAACAGCGCCCACACCATTGCGCTCGACACCGCCTCCGGCCGGATTTATCTGAACGGAAGTAATGCAGCCAGCCAGGGCCTGCTCGTGCTTGATGTCAGCAAAAACCCGGATCAGCCGTCCCTGCTTGCTGCCGTAAACCTGCCTGGCGGGTACATACACGATTCCTACGTGCGCGGCGATACGGTGTACGCCTCTTCCGGTTTTGTCGGATACTATGTGTACGACATGACGGAACCCACCAAACCCAAGGTACTGGCCAGTCTGCCCGGAACGGGCGGTTACCACCACAACAGCTGGCTCAGCCAGGACGGCCGTTTTGCCTATTGCACCGAAGAAATTCCTACCGGCCGGCCTGTTCTTATCGTTGACCTGCAGGAACTCGCCGACAACAATATCGAGATTAAGGGCAGTTTTTTCGACCCACAATTGCCTGCCGGCGAAAACAACGCCATCCCGCACAACGTATACATCAAAGGCCATCTGCTGTTCAATTCCCAATATGAAGACGGTCTGCTGGTGTACGACATCAGCGAACCAACCGGGCCAAAGTTGATCGGCCAGTACGACACCCATCCCGAAAACACCGGCTATAACCGGTATTTCGGCTGCTGGGGCAACTACCCCTGGCTGCCCTCCGGCATCATCATTGCCGGCGACATGCAAAACGGGTTGCAGATACTGGGTTGGGAAACACCGCGAGAAGGAATATCTGAATCGGCAGAAATTTTTCCAAACCCCGCACACGATCATCTGACCATCCGACGGCTCAACTACTCACCCGTTTTCGCCACGGATTGCCGGTTCCGGCTTTTTACCCTGTTGGGTCAAAACATACGGGAAACGACAATCCCCGCCGGGAGCATCGAAAAAGACCTTCCCCTGGGCTGGCTGTCGCCGGGGGTGTACGTGGCAGAGTTGCGGTTTGGGGATGGGGGGCGAGTTATCAAAAAAATTGTAGTGAATTA
>CALEYM010000082.1 GCA_937926185.1 uncultured Bacteroidota bacterium
AGGAAGACTTCGAACAGCAGGTTATTCCTTCACAAACCTTTCTACCGCCAGCACCCTGCCATCAGCCAGCACCTGCAGGAAATACATACCCCGGGACAAACCGGCGATTGCGACAGTCTGTTCCCCATAACCTTCCTCCGCCTGTTTTTCCAGTATCAACCGGCCGGCGAGGTCCGTCACCCTTAACGACATCCCGGCGCCGGCGGGCCGGGGTAGGGTGGTGGTGAAGGTTCCGATATTCGGATTGGGAGATATACGCAGGGCGAACGACGGTTTTTTCGTTTCGTCCAGGCCTACGACGCAGCCGTTAATTGTGCCGGAACAATCACCCGTGGGGGAAAATATACCCAGCAAAGGCATAGCTTCGAGGCCCCAGTTGTCCTGTATATTGCTGGAATGCATCAACAATTGCCGGCCGCAGCCTTTCGAGCGGAGCAGGTACGCCGCGTCGAATTTCGGCGTGCCGAAACTGCGCGCGAATTGCAGGTTGCCGTCGGGGCTCCAGAGGGTGTACATCCAGTCGCGCCAGCCCTGGCCCGGATAACCGGAAATGGCGCCGTCCTGACTGACCAGCCCAGCGAGCTGGAAAAAATTGGCCACGCACACCACGGCGCCGTTGGGCAGCACGTCGAGCCCTATGGGTTCGGCAGCGCCGTTGACGTTATACCAAAGCAATTCGCCTTGCGGGCTGAATTTCATCAGGAAGCTGTGTTTTCCCGCACCGGGTACTTTGCTGCCGTCCGGCAAAAAAATATCGCCGTAGCCCTCGTAGGTCGGTTCCGGATCGCCCTGAAAATTGCGCAACTGCTGGCCGAAATACAGGTAAACATTTCCGTCCCCGTCCGATCCGAATCCGGGATTGAACATGGTTTCGTCCCAGGATACGCTTCCGTTGGGGTTCCCCGGCACGCCGAACGTGGGGAAGCCTTGTACCCACTGCCGGGAAGTAGTATCCCAAAGCGCAAAAAATCCGCAAAAGGCGCCTTTGGTACCCGGGATAACGGTCAGCGGAATATCGTCAAGTAAAAAGTCATTGTCAGCCGCGCCATAAAACAACAACTTGCCGTCGTCGGTGAATTTCATGTCCGGCGCGCCCCGGAAGGCAGGCAAATCATAGCCGTTGATCAGGCGGTGATCGAGATATCCCGAGGCGCCCTGGCGTTTACCGATGTTTTTCCTGTATGCCAAGGCGCCCGCTTCATCAAAAACGAGAAAATAGGCGTCGGTGGAAATTCCGGAAATACCCCAGTTTTCCGACGGCTTCCCATTGCCGTACCGGATCGTGCCGCCGTAACCGAACTGGCACAAGTACAAGCGGTCTTTTCCGGCGTAGATCATGTTGTTCGGCCCGGCCTCGGCGTTGTTTTCCAGGATATTCACCCACAGTATCTGGCCCGAGGCATTGATTTTGGCCAGGAAAAACCGCAACTTATTCTCGCCCAGCGAGAACTTCAGGTCGTCTACCCAGAACGTCCGGCTGCGCACTTCGCCTGCTACCCATACGTTGCCGGTTTCCGGGTCGTTTTCCACGAGGATACAACGCACGCTCCCGCCGGCCTCAAATTCGACCCAAAAGTTGGGGATAAAACGTTTTTCCCACAATACGTTTCCTGCCGCGTCCATTTTCCGGACGATGCCGTATTCGTGCAGGTTTTGGGTGGCGGTATCGACAAATCCGGCCAGGTAAAAATTGCCCGCGGGGTCGGATTGCGCGTCGCGGATGCGGGGATCGAGGTACCAGAAAAAATGGGGCACTTCCGGCGCTTGTTCCGCGCAAAACACGCCGTTTGTATTCCAGTCGGCCGGTTTATAAGTTTCGATATAACCTGTAAACGAATCCACGCAGCCGCCGGCCGCCGTGGCTTCCAGCAAAAAAGAGTGCATCCCTTCGGTCGAATAGGTTATGGTGGGCGTTTTTTGGTCGCTCTCCGCGGGATCGGCGTCCGGGCCGAAATACCAGCGCCAGGACACGCTGTTTTGCGAGTAGTTCTCCAGCGTAAGTGGCTGGCCGGTCAATATTTGATGGCCGGGATAGGTGGAAGCCAGCACTGATTTCACCGTGAAAAGGGTAACGTTTTTAGAACTGTTGCAGCCGGCGTCGGGATTGAATACCTGCAAATTTACCGAGCTGACGCCGTTTCCGACCGGCCCGGTCGGAAACGTCAGCTCGCCGCCGTTGCCGGGTAAAGTGCCCAATACCTTGCCCGAACCGTTGACCGTTACCCGGTAATAATTCCCCGGCTGCGTGACGGGCGATACGCGGATCAGGGTAGAATCGCCGGGACAGAGCTGGGTTTTGTCGGCGCTAACCTGTACGGCATTGGCATTCTGGGCCGGCACGATATGCAGGGTATCGGCAAAAAGGGTGGTGTTGCAACCGTCGAAAAAAGTGGTGGTGATGACAAAGGTAACCGGGTCGTTGGGCATACTTTGCGTACTGGTCAGGGGATCGCCCCAGGTCGACACCCAGTTGGAAATAACCAGGGCCCCATTCCTGTACAAGCGGTAATTCTGCCCGATCCAAACGGAATCGTATTGTAAGGTTGCCATTGCGCCCCCGCAGGGTAGGGTGGGCGTGATGCGGAGATTGCCGGTGGGATACGGATAGGGGGCTTCAATTTGAAACTGTTTGGTGGCCGTGTCCGCGGTTATTCCGTTGCTAACAATGAGGCTCAACTGATAGGCAGCGCCGGGTGCGGGCAACGTGATGGTGGCGTGAACATCCGTGGATACCGTGACTCCATTCACTTGCCAGTCGTACGTATAATGGGGCGCCGGCGTGGTGAGATTGGTAAAAGAGTAAGGTATGTTGGCACAGATGGCATAACCGGAAAAACCGGCTATGGGCGCATAGGCGCCGCCGCCGTTGGTGGTTTTCCACACCTTTCCCTGGTCGCCCACCACCCAGGCGTTGTTGGCGTTCTGAAAGAAAAAACGCCGGCAGGTCGTCGGGTCGGTCAGCGCCGTTTTTTCCCACAACAGGCCGCCGTTTTGCGTTTTGTACACTTTCCCGCCGGCATCGAGGGTGAAACCGACGGTGTCGTTTAAAAAGAATACGTCGGTCAGCGCGCCCGCATGTAACGGTTGCGCCACCGGCGCCGTCCAGGTGTTTCCACCGTTCGTAGTGGCCATAATACCGCTTTCTCCCACGACATAACCCCTGGAAGCGGAAGGGAAATGAACGGCATTAAAATTTTTTCCGGTAAAAAATTGCGTGGTCCAGGTTTCTCCGCCGTTCACCGTTCGCAGTATTTTTCCAGAG
>CALEYM010000083.1 GCA_937926185.1 uncultured Bacteroidota bacterium
GTTTCTGGTTCAGTCGTAACCAGAAACCCTCTAACCTTCTAACCATAAACCCTCTAACCTACATCCCCTTCCGCATGGATCACCATTACCGGCGTATTGGTATGCAGCAACATATCCTTGGAGATGCTATGGTGCAGCAGGTCTTCCCAGAAGGAACGCTGATGCGTAACGAATACGAACAGGTCGATCCGGTGTTCGAATGCGTATTCATGCAGGCTTTCCACCACGTTCGTGCCAACTATTTTACTGAATATGAACGGCTTCTCCGGATCGGCGTACACATAATTGATCTCGAAGAGTTTTTTCTCCAGATCGACGCCTTTTTCACCGGGCTGACCCACGTGTACAAAATGCAATTGCCCTTTAAAACGGCGGGCGAACGCCACCGTTTGTTTGACCGTCAGGGGGTCCAACGAATCGAAATTGCTCGCGTATAAAATGTTACGGAATCCCGGGTAAGTGGCCTGTGGTGGAACCAGTAGTACCGGACATTCGGCGTTTTTGGAAATGGAAATACTGACCGACCCGAAAATTTTGCGCGTCAGGTCTCCCCGTCCGGTGGTACCCATAATTATCAGATCCATTTTTTTCGACAGTTCGAACAGTACTTCTTCCGGGAATCCGAACACGATATCCGTTTGCAGCCAGGGCGGTTCCGAGCCCGGTTCCCGTTTGGGCTCCTCCGGCGCATTTGGCATGCCGCGGTATTTGATATTGCTGTCTTTGGTCGCCTTGCGCACAAAAGCGTCCACCTCGTTCTGCATGGTTTTCCGGTAGCCCGACAAAAAACCCGATGGGGATGGCGAAGCGCCTTCAAACAAACTGTCCATCGCATACACCACCTCCACATTGGCATCGAGCAAATGAGCAATATGACAGGCAAATACGAGCGCGTTTTCGGATGCAGGACTGAGATCGACGGGTACAAGGATACGCCGCAACCGGTACAATTTGCTGCGCAGCAAATTCCGGTTGCGGAGCATCCTCTTGATCTCCTCCACACTGGGGACAACGCCTTCCGAGATAATCTCGCCATCCAAAATCAGTGCCGGCGGTGTTTTCACTCCACTGGCGTGAATACTGTTGAATTCCGAAATCTCCTCGATTTTTCCCTGGAGGGGGAATTGGGCCAACGCCTGGGTCAGGTTGCTTTTAAGGGCATGCATTCTGGCATCGCCCATACCCACTATTTGAATCGTTGTCATCTTTCAGCGGCTTGATTATGGCGTAAATTCGGTCAACGCAAAGTCTGCTCAAGTTTATTATGTCATTGGCTTTAGTCCAGGTTTTCATACACCATGTGCGGTTCGCTCGGCTTTTCGTTCAGCAGCGTTCTGATCACGTCTTGCGTGGTGACGATACCGATCAGTTCGTCATTTTTGACGACCGGCAGGGCATGAAACCAGTTTTTGCTGAAAATTTCGAGCGCCACGTTGATGCGGTCGTCCGGCTCGAGCTTGCCGATACCTTTGGTCATAATGTCCTGGGCTTTGGTACGCTCCAAGCGGCTTTCGTTGATAAAACGGTCGTCGCCAAAATGGCTCAATCCGCCCGTAAAATGTTCAAAATCAGTTTTGGAAATAATCCCTACAATCTTCTTGAACCGCACCACGGGCAGGTGGTGAAAGGTGTGCGTTTCGAAGATTTTCTTCACCGTAAGCAGGTTGTCCTCCGGATTTACCGTTACCAGCTCGGTGGACATGATCGTTGAAATCGGTGCAAAGGCATTCATCTTGGAGTAATTTAAGTGAATGAAAGGCAGTTTTCAAGAACTTTTTAAACTTTGTTCTCCAAGGCAAAAGTGGTCGTAGAGGGCAGGCGCATTACATGACTGTTCTCAGGGCTGAAAATGATCTGCGTCAGTTTCGTAATCCCTGAATCTCTGCGTATTTTTGGCCCACGTAAAAGATCAATCATGAAGAAAATCTTAATCATTGAAGATAATACCGAGGTGCGGGAGAACCTCTCGGAAATCCTTTCTCTGAGCGGTTATCAAACCATTAATGCAGAAAACGGCAAAGTGGGCGTCGAAAAAGCCCTGAACGACCGCCCTGATCTGATCCTGTGCGACGTGATGATGCCCGAGCTCGACGGCTTCGGCGTACTGCATATTCTCAGCAAACAACCCATTACCTCCGATGTGCCGTTTATTTTTCTCACGGCAAAAGCGGAAAAAGAAGACTTCCGAAAAGGCATGTCGCTCGGCGCCGACGATTATATTGTAAAACCTTTCGACGATACGATCCTGTTGCAAACGATTGAAACGCGTTTAAAAAAGAATGAACGGCTCAAGCAGGCATCCAAACAGAACGGTGGCGGGCTGGAACATTTCATCAACGAAGCCAAAGCCATAGAAGCCATTCAACGCCTGTCGGAGAACCGGGAAATCAGGAGCTATCGCAAAAAAGACCCGATCTTTCAGGAAGGCGAAATACCCCGCTGGTTGTTTTACATTGAAAAAGGAGGCATTAAAATATTCAAAACCAACGACGACGGTCGCGAGCTGATCATGCGGGTGGCCGGCGCCGGCGATTTTTTGGGCTACCTGGCGCTCTTAGGCGACGACCGCTACCCGGAAAGCGCCGTGGCGCTGGAAGATTCCATGGTGCGCCTGATTCCTAAAGACGATTTTTTTGCCCTCGTGTACGGCCACCGTGACGTGAACGCCCGTTTTATCAAAATGCTCGCCGGGCATATCGTCGATCAGGAACAACAACTGATTGATCTGGCTTATAACTCCGTCCGGAAACGCGTGGCCACGTCTATTATTCATTTGTTCGACCAAGGCTACCGGGAAATCAACCTGCTGCGCGAAGATCTCGCCGCGTTGGCTGGCACGGCCAAAGAAACCGTGATCCGCACCCTTACAGACTTCAAATCGGAAGGGCTGATCGATGTCAGGGAAGGATATATTACCGTGGTCAAACCCGATAAATTGCGCAATATGCCCAACTGAACCGGAGGGGGGGCGCCTATACTCAACAATACCCTTGCCGCGATCCAAGTATAAGCAGCAGAAGACCAAGCATACAAACCTTCTAACCAGACACCTTAAATCGCCTGAATTAAATCGTATTGCGTCACGATATGCAGCCCGCCCGATCGGTCTTTGGCGATCACGGCCTGGTTGTTTTTATCGATATAACGGTTCAACTGGCTGATCGGCAAGTCCTCCTGCACCACCGGGAATGAGGCGCCCATAACCTCGCGCAGCAGCTTTTCCGAATTGTGCAGTGGGTTTTCGAGCAGGATGTGCAACACCTGCCGTTCGGTGATGGAACCGACGATGTTGTCGCCATCCATCACCGGCAACTGACTGATATCGTGCGATTTCATCAGGTTGAAGGCCGCGCGCACGGTGTCGCTCATCTGAACGGCAATGAAACGGCGGTCTTTTTTCCGGGAAATGATATCGCTGACCTTTAACTCTTCCTCCAGGAATCCGCGCTGGCGCATCCAGTCGTCGTTGTAAATTTTGCCGACGTAGCGGCTGCCGTGATCGTGAAAAATGACGACTACCACGTCGTCTTTTTTTAACCTGCCGCGCAATTGCCACAAGGCGCCCATGGCGCTGCCGGCCGAATAACCGAGCAACAAACCTTCCTGCCGGGCCAGGCGGCGCGCCCAAATGGCTGCTTCCTTATCCCCCACTTTTTCAAAATGATCGATCAGGGAAAAATCGACATTCGCGGGTAAAATATCTTCGCCTATGCCCTCCGTGATGTACGGATAAATCTCCTTTGGGTCGAAAACGCCGGTTTCATGGTATTTTTTAAAAACGGAGCCATAGGTGTCGGCGCCCCAAACCTGGATGTGCGGATTTTTTTCTTTCAGGTACTTCGCTACTCCTGAAACCGTGCCGCCGGTGCCTACCCCCACGACCAGATGGGTGAT
>CALEYM010000084.1 GCA_937926185.1 uncultured Bacteroidota bacterium
AGTTTATAAGTGATAAAAACTTCGTACTTATTACATCTGCCGAGTGGAGAACAATATACAAAGGAGACCTCACTTCGAAAGAGCCGATTGTCGTCAGTTTTATACAATCTTTAGATCTGAATCGATCAATCTGGAATTCATTACAATCCATATCGTCAAAGTTTTTCGAAGGAGAATTTCCCCATATTGATAAATTAGACGACTACAAGGTCAAAAACCTGGGCGAAGGCGCCACCCATCTTGATGTTGAATACAACGGTAACAACCCGCTCGTTACCCTGAAAAATACCAGCGTGGCGAACAATCGGCTGGTAGTTGTCTTTTCAACGGATGCGACTACAACCCGGGATTTTACATTTGATCTGGTGTACGACGATGGCGAAACGCAACTGAAAAAAACCATCCAGGCCAAAGTCATACCGCCAGGTGTGCCAAAGGTGCAAACCATTCCGGCAAGCAACATCACGGCTTCCTCGGCCCAAGCCGGCGGCACCGTAACTGACGACGGCGGCGCGGCCGTTACGGTCCGCGGCGTGTGCTGGAGTACCAGCCCAAACCCCACGGTGGCCAACAGCCGTACGCAGGACGGATCCGGCACGGGCAGTTTCAGCAGCGCCCTGACCGGCCTGAGCGACAACACGAAGTACTACGCGCGCGCTTATGCCAAGAACAGCGAAGGAACCGGATATGGGGGAGAGGTGAGTTTTACGACGAGTGGCGGTTGCGGAACGGTTTTAGTCTCGGGGGCTACCTGTACCGACCCCAGAATTGCAGACTATATGAACGGCATATACGAATATAACGGGCTTTATGGCGGAAAACCTTCTTACAGGCACCAAAGCGGGAAGGTCAGCATCACATTTGGATCCACGGAGCCATGGGTAGGTCAGGCATGGGTAATCTGGGCGCATGGCTTGTATGTAGGCGGAACCGGTAGCATTCCAGTTGGCTCTGTTTACATCAATCACTCTACTTCAAATGAAATGCCTGAGAGCGGGTGGGAGATGGTACCTTTATTTCAGTCTTATGGTTGCAATCCAGGTGTAAGTGTTCAATGTCAGTAATACAGCGGAAATAAACAAGCATTGAACAAAACCTGAACATGACAATGAGCAAGCCAAAACGGCATCTTTGTCTTGTCAAATGAAAACGGTCTTCATTACCGGCGGCACGGGTTATATCGGAACCCGGCTTATTCTCCTGCTGTTGCAGCGCGGACACCGGGTGATCGCTTTCGTTCGCCCCGGATCGGAACAGAAAGTACCCGCCGGCGCGGAAGTGGTTACCGGCAATCCGTTTGACCCCGAAAGTTTGATACCTGTTATGCCCCGCGACGGTACCCTGGTACAATTACTGGGTGTGCCTCATCCTTCACCCCGCAAACGCGAGCAGTTTTACCAAATCGATTTGCCCTCGGTGCGGGCATCCGCCGAAGCGGCTGGCAAGGCCGGCGTATGCCATTTCATATATGTGAGTGTAGCCCAGGAACCGACAAACATTATGAAAGATTATCAGGGGGTGCGGGCCGAGGGAGAACGGCTTATCCGGGAAACGGGCTTGCCGTTTACCTTCATCCGTCCCTGGTACGTGCTCGGGCCCGGCCATTGGTGGCCGGTGTTACTCTGGCCGGGGTATAAAATACTGGAATGGATACCGGCCACCCGGCAAAAGGCCACGGCGTTGGGGCTGGTAACGATCCGGCAAATGTTGAATGCCCTGCTATCGGCGATTGAACAGCCTAAAACCACCGGAGAAATAATGGATGTAACCGCTATCCGGCATGCAAAGGCGGGCGCCGAAGTACAACGGGCCTTACTTTTTTAGCGGCCCCTCGAAGGTGTAGTGAATATCCGCCTGCCCCGGTTTGCTCCAAACGAAAGAACCGCTGATTTTGTCGGCGGCGACTGTTCCTTTCCAGTCCATCCGGCCTTCCTGTTCGCTGGTCATGGTGGTGGTAAAATTGAGAGAGCCGTCTGCAGCCGCTGAGCAGGTGTATTCGGAAGCGGCAAAGCCATATTTGAGGCACTCGTCGCTTTCGGCGGTTTTTTCGTGGAAAGAAAAAATTTCGTTGCCGTCAACTTTGCCGCCAGTGTATATGGTAATGGCGTATTGTTTGCCGTTGAGCTGGGCACAGGTAAAAGCCGGGGTGGCGGATTTTTCCGGTTGTGGAGCTTGGGAGTTACAGGAGGCAAGAATGGCCAGTAAGTTCAGCGCTGCCGGGAGGAATTGCCGTTTCATGTCATTTGAATTTTAAGTTGTAAACTAAATAAGGTCAAAATTAAGAAAACCCTGCTTTAATTTGCCGCTTCATCGGAGTTGCCGATCAGTTTTTTCAAAACATTTCAAAATGAAAAACTTATTTTTTCTGCCGATCTTTCTGCTGACAACGCTTTTTTTTGCCTGCACACCCGACAAAACGCCCGACGCCGGTTCGGGTATCACCCTGAAAAGCTACTTCGCGCCATCCGCCGACGCTATCCAAACCGGCGGCGTAAAAGTCATCCCCATCAAATCCGCCGGCCGCGATTTCAATATCTGGACCAAACGTTTCGGCAATAACCCGAAAGTCAAACTCCTCCTGCTCCAAGGCGGCCCGGGCTGTCCGCATGACTACTGGGAGTGCATGGAAAGTTTCCTGCCTGCCGAAGGCATCGAATTTATTTATTATGATCAATTAGGCACGGGTTACTCCGACAACCCCAACGACACGGCCTTCTGGGATTTGCCCCGCTACGTGGAAGAAGTGGAACAGGTACGCCAGGCCCTGGGGCTTAACAAAGACAACTTTTTCCTGCTCGGCCACTCCTGGGGCGGTATCCTGGCCATGCAGTACGCCCTGAAATACCAGGACAACCTGAAAGGCCTGATCATTTCCAATATGATGGCCAGTTGCCCCGAATACGGAAAATATGCCAATGAAGTGCTGGCCAAACAATTCGATACTAAAGTGCTGGACACGATCCGGATGATCGAAGCAAAAGGCGATTTCAGCAATCCCAAATACATGGAACTTCTGACGCCTCATTTTTACAATAAACACATTTGCCGCATACCGCTGAATGAGTGGCCCCCGGCCGTGGCACGTTCACTTAACAATATCAACCAAAGCCTCTACGTCACCATGCAGGGCCCCAGCGAATTCGGCATCGCGGGGAGGCTGGCCAAGTGGGATATTAAAGCCCAGCTACCTTCTATCAAGATACCCACCCTCACTATCGGCGCCACGCACGATACCATGGATCCCGAACACATGAAATGGATTTCTACCGCCGTACAAAAAGGCCGTTTCCTGCTCTGCCCCAACGGCAGTCACATGTGTATGTGGGACGACCAGAAAACCTATATGGAAGGCCTCATCGCCTTTTTGAAGGAAATAGGTTAGAGGGTTAGAAGGTTCGGATACCCTTGGCATCCCGAATATGGTATGCCAAGGGTATCCGAACCTTCTAGGGTTTCCCTGTAAAAGGCCCCCAAGAGATCGGTTCGAATAGGGTGTCCCTTTAAAAGTCCAATTTGTTGTTAATCAGCAAATTGGACTTTTAAAGGGACACCATAAATGAAAGAGAACAGCAACGCGAAGGCACGGGTTTCGCTTTTTTTGATCCAGATGCAAACGTAAATTCCGGATTTAAGGGAATCTAAACCCTCATAAACCCTCATAAACCCTCATAAACCCCTCACACCTCCCACTTCCCTTTTCTCAATGCCCGAACGGCCAGGTAAACCAACAAACCGGCTGGCCCCGCAAGCAGGGTGAGGATCAGTCCCGGCGCCACCGCGATATGCGGAATTTTCTCCTGCCGGGCGTCATGTACCTGCCAGATACCCACCAACAGGCTGAATGACAAATAATTGAACCAACCTGTAAGGATCATGGCTTTGCTGCGAAACAGGTTTTTCAAACCCTCCAGCGAGAGCAAGCTCCCGCCCTCTTCCCCGTTACTCAGGTAGGCAAAGGTGAACCACGCCGCCGCCAGGGATAACAGCAGTGCCGAGCCAAAAGCGACCGGCTCGGTAAAACGCCAGCGCGGCGCAAAGATCAAAAGCGCCCACGGCACGAAGATCAGCACGGAGGCGTACCAGTAGAAATTGTCGGCGGTCACGTATATTTAGTTATGAGTGATGAGTTATGAGTGCAAAATAACTCATAACTCATCACTCATAACTCATCACTCCTTCACGATTTTCAAACTCATATCCAGCGGCTGTGCGGAATGGGTAAGCGCGCCGGCTGAAACGAAATCGACGCCGGTGAGGGCGTACTTGCGCACGTTGAACAGGGTGATACCGCCGGAAGCTTCGGTTTCAAAACGTTTGTTGACCGTGGCCACGGCTTCGGACAGGATTGGAATCTCGAAGTTATCGAACATCAGGCGGGTAATGCCACCGATTTCGAGCGCTTCGTGTACTTCCACGAGGTTGCGCACTTCGAGCGTAATATTCAGGTTCAGGTGGTTGGCTTTCAGGTAGGCGTGGGCGCGTTCGATGGCATGCCGGATACCACCGCTGGCATCCACGTGATTGTCTTTGATCATCATCCAATCGTAGAGGCCCCAGCGGTAGTTTTCGCAGCCGCCGATTTTGACCGCCCATTTTTCCAAAAAACGGATAAGCGGGGTAGTTTTTCGGGTATCGAGCACTTTGACTGGAAGATCGCCCACTTCGAATGCGAAGCGGCTCGACAGGGTGGCGATACCGCTCATGCGCTGCATGGCATTCAGCACCAGCCGCTCTGCCTGGAGCAGGGCGCGGGTATTACCCTCCACTTCGAAGGCGATTTGCCCGTACAGGACGTCTGTGCCGTCCGGTTTATGCACGGTGATGGCGCAGGAGGGATCGACGTACCGCAGGATGTGTTCGGCCAGTTCAACGCCGGCAATCACGCCGTAGTCCTTCACCTTCAATGCCGCCCGGCTGCGATGGTCGGGTGGAATAGTGGCCTGGGAGGTATGGTCGCCATCGCGCACGTCTTCGTGCAGGCCGGCTTTGATAAATTCCTGTATAAGTTGGTCGGTGATTTGTGATGGTCGCATAATTCAATCAAGGTTAGAAGGTTTCTGGTTAGAGGGTTAGAGGGTTTCTGGTTAGAGGGTTTCTGGTTAGAAGGTTTCTGGTTGGCGCCAACCCTCTAACCAGAAACCCTCTAACCCTCTAACCTAATTTTTCCATTTTATATTACATCCTCCGGAGGGTCGTTGCAGGGCATTTACGGGTTTGCCGGCGAGTACGGCGTCGAGTGCGGCGCGCAGGTCTTCGCCGGTCACGGGCACCGGGTTGCGTTTGGGGCGGCTGGCGTCGAGCTGACCGCGGTACACCAGGCGGAGTTGCGCGTCGAAAACATAAAAGTCGGGCGTACAGGCGGCGTCGTAACGACGGGCGACATCCTGTGTTTCGTCGTACAGATATGGAAACGTATAGCCGGATTCGAGCGCATGCAAGCGCATCTTGTCCGGCGCATCTTCCGGGTAAGCTTCCACATCGTTGCTGCTGATACCGACAAACCCGACACCCTTCGCGGTGTATTCTTTTACAATGCGCACGATCTCGTCGTTTACGTACAGCACGTAAGGGCAATGGTTGCACAAAAACATCACCACTGTTGCTTTTGGGGCGGCGATATCGCGCAGGCTGACCATACGTCCGCTGACCGCATCCGGTAGCGAAAAGTCGGGGGCCCGGGTGCCCAGGGGAAGCATGTTCGATTCGGTGTATGCCATGGTTACTGCGGTTTACAGTTCTGGTTTATGCCCAGCACGTAATGGTCTACAATATGGAGCGGTTTTGCGGTTTCGGCGCCGGAAAATCCGAGCAGCATTTCGTCGCGCACTGCCTCGCTGTAATGCCGGAGCAGGGGCATGGCAAGGGGCAGGTACGACCAATGCCATTTTTCCTCGTTGTAGCCGTACGGGCGGTGTTCGGTTTTGGCGGTGTATGGCTGACAGAAGCCATATTCATGGGCGTGTTCTTTCAACCAGACGTACACCTTCACGTGGCGCCCGCCGGGTTCAAAAGAAGGATTATTCAGGTCGTTCAGGTCGATGTCGGTACCCCAATGGTGCCGCGAAGCGCCCGGCATAGCCGAATATTCGAGTATTTTTCGGGCGCGGGCATCCGTTTGCGGATGTTCCGCTGCAAAACGCGACCACTTACCCTCCCAAATATTTTTTTGCTGTTCAAAACTGCGCGTGGAAGAGATAATAGTAAGCGTAACGCCCTCTTTCTTTGCCGCGGCCCACATTTTTTTAAAAGCGGCAAACGTTTCGCGGCGCAGCATCATACCCGGTTTGTTGGCGTAGGGTTTCCCAACCGGTACAAAATCCGGATGCCGCGCGGGATCGAATTTTCCCATCAGATAATTCAGGTCGAACTCCTCGTCCGGCTGGTCGGGCGCGCCCGTTTCGGTTGCCTCTCCGGCCAGTATTTCCCGGTCTAGCGTTTTATCTTTTTTCGGATCGGTCGTATCTGTGACCATATTCCGGCCCCCGTCGTGCGCCAAACCGCTTCGGGCAAACAATGCTCCGGTTTCCGCTTCCGGGCCACAGCCGGCGAAAGCGAAGATCAGCCCCAATGCCGCTATCTGGAACAGGTAAAACAGTCTCATGATGTGGCTATTGCAATAATTTTTTTTAGCGACTTTCTGGTCAGAACGCCTGGCTGGCGCCACAGTTCCCGCCCATCGCGAAACAGCATAAAGGTGGGTACGCCCAATACTTTCATTTGCACGGCCAGGTCTGTGTCCTCATCCACGTCGATCTTCACAATTCGAATACGTTCACCCAGCTCCGCTGCCAGGTTGTCGAGCACGGGCAGCATATCCCGGCAGGGGCCGCACCAGGCAGCGTGAAAATCGACCAGCACCGGCGTTTCCGAATCGACTATTTCTTCAAATGTCATGTTCTTTTTTCACTAAAACAGCGCGCAAGATAGGATGTTTAGCAGGTTTCTGGTTAGCAGGTTAGCAGGTTTCTGGTTAACCCAACCCTCTAACCCTCTAACCAGAAACCTGCTAACCTCATTTCCGGGCCAGATACACGCCCAGCAGGATCACGCCTGTGCCGGCCAGGTCGGTAAAGCCGATCGATTCGCCGTCGGCGGAGCCGAGTATCAGTGCCGCGATAGGGATCAGATAAGTGACTGAAGTGGCAAAAATCGCGCTGGTGCGCTGCAGCAGCCAGAAATACAATATTGACCCTCCCACCGTGCCCATGGCGGCTAAGTAAAAGATATAACCCAGCCCTTCCAGGCCGTCTTTATGCGCGCGGGCGGCGCTCCAGCCGCCCGACCACCACAGCCCGATAATGAATAAAATGCCGGTGATCACAAATGCCGCGGAGGCGATACCCGCCGGGTGCTGGTCGCGCAGGTGACGGTTCACTACGTTGGCATTGATGGCGTAGCAAAGGGTGGCCAGCGCGCACAGGGCTGCATAAAAAGCATTGCCGCTGACCGCGCTGCTGCTGTTGAACAGGATCAGTACCGCGGCCCCGGCCAGGCCCAGCACAACGCCCAGCAGTTTTTCCCGCAGAAAGACCATTTGAAAAAATATCACCCCCAGGATCAGGGTAAATAGCGGCGTCAGGGCATTCAATACGCCGGCGAGGCTGCTGCTTACGTGCTGTTGCGCAACGGCAAACATAAAATTCGGGATCGCCGAACCGCAAAACGCTACTATGACCAGTGACTTCCAGCGTTTCCAGTCAATTTTTGACCAAAATAACATCGCCACCGGCAGGTAAATCGCCGTCGCCATGACCATACGCCACATGGCCATCTGTATGGGGTTGAATATTTGAACCGATTTTTTGATAAAGAGAAAAGACGCGCCCCATACGGCGGCGAGCAACAACAAAATAAACCAGTCGAGGGTGGCGGGCGGGCGGTTGGACATTTACAGGCAGGTGAGCAGGTCTGAGGGTTTCTGGTTAGAAGGTTGCAGGCAAAGGTCGCAATTTAGCCGGAATTGATTTTTTTATTCTCCCACTCCGTTTAAGGCGCAGCAGGGCGACAGGTGAATATTTACCCAGTATCTTTGTGTCACATTCAAAGGTTTGAAATCATTCTAAAACGACTACCCTGCTATGACATTCTTCTGGATTCTATGGGGCATCGACGCCTTTGTTGCGCTCATTGCCGTTTATTTCTTCTTTGTCGGCCTGGGCGACGGCAGCGTTTCATCCTTTAACGGTACATTGTGGATGGGGCTACTGGCCGGGTTGGCCATCGTGCTGCTGGGCAGCCTGTGGTTAAAAAACCATGATTATATGGGCTTAGCCAAACTATTGCTGGCCATCGTTGCTGTTCCAGCAGTAGGTTATGGGCTGATCATACTTATCGCGATTTTCGGCGGCGGGCGTTGGAATTGAAGGTCCGAAGTTAATGCTGGCCTGGCGCGTTCAAAAATTGTACGTTGCCGGTTTTTATATCATACACGGCCCCGAAAATGGCAACGTTGGCGCCGGTGTGATGCCCTTTCAGGTGTTGCAATTCCCTGCGAAGGGCCGAAACGCCGTGTTCCACGTTGGCTATCACGCAATGGTGGATCAATTGTTCTCCGGTTTCACCGCTGTGCAGCGCCACTTGTTCTTCAGGCTCGTTTTTCAGGCGCTCCACGATTGCCACGATATGTGGCGGTTCGTTGTGGCCTAAGTCATGCGTCATAGCTTCGATAGCCCCGCAACGTTCGTGCCCCATGACGACTACCGTGCGCACGCCGAGGTGTTCCACGGCGTATTCGACGCTGGCCAGCACGTCTTCCTCTTCCACGATATTGCCCGCGTTCCGGATGACGAACAGGTCGCCGATGCCTTCATCGAAGAGAATTTCCGGCGATACCCGGGAATCCGAACAGGTGACAATCACTGCAAAAGGTTTTTGGCCTCCGGCGGTCTCGGCAATACGCGCCGCGGATTGATCCGGGTGTTTCATCCGGTGACGGGCGAACCGGTCGTTGCCCGCCTGGAGTCTTTCGAAGGCATTGGCCGGCATTGGCTGACGGCTTTTTTGAAACGAAATACAACCGGCCAGGAAAACAGCCAGGGTAATCGCGAAAATGGAATATATCCTTTTCATGGCGATAATTTGGACAAATATTAAGCCGCTACCGCTTTTTTGCCTTTTTTAACTTTTGGAGACCCGTTTGAACTCGATTTCATGGCCGGCTCTATACCCAAAGCATGCGCCATTACATCGCTCATGGTATCCACGTATCTGAAATTCAGGCCTTTGATATACTCGGCTTCAATTTCGGCCACGTGTTTCTGGTTTTCCCGGCACAACAACACTTCTTTCAAACCGGCGCGTTTGGCGGCGAGTATCTTTTCCTTGATACCGCCCACCGGCAAAACTTTGCCGCGCAGGGTGATCTCTCCGGTCATGGCCAGGTAGGATTTCACCGGTTTACGGGTGAATGCCGAGGTAATGGCCGTGAGCATGGTAACGCCGGCAGAAGGGCCGTCTTTCGGAATTGCGCCTTCGGGCACGTGGATGTGAATATCGGTTTTATCGAATACCTCCGGGTCGAGGCCCAGTTCTTCCGTGTGGGCTTTAATGTAGCTCAGCGCCGTGCTGGCGCTTTCCTTCATCACGTCGCCGAGGTTGCCGGTGAGCTGCAGGCGGCCATTGCCCTTGTTTAGGCTGACTTCGATGAAAAGGATTTCGCCGCCCACGGAGGTCCAGGCCAGGCCGATTGCCACGCCGGGCGCTTGCTGTTGCTGGTACACTTCGGCGTCGAATTTAGTGGGGCCGAGGATGTCGTGCAGGTGTTCGGGTTTTACCGCCACCTCGTAAGCTTCATCCATCGCTACTTTTTTCGCCACCGCACGCATGACCGAGCCGATTTCCCGGTTCAGGCTGCGTACGCCGCTTTCGGCGGTGTAGTGCCGGATAATGTTGATCAGGGCTTTTTCACTGATCTTGACCTGCGGCGGTTTCAAACCGTGTTCCTTGCGCTGTTCGGGGATGAGGTGGCGTTTGGCGATCTCGACCTTTTCCTCCAGCGAATAGCCGGATATTTCGATGATCTCCATGCGGTCGAGCAGGGCCGGCTGGATAGTAGCCAGTGAGTTGGCCGTGGCGATGAACAACACCTTCGACAGGTCGTATTCCAGTTCGAGGTAGTTATCGTAAAACGTGGTGTTCTGCTCGGGGTCGAGCACTTCGAGCAGGGCGGAGGAGGGGTCGCCGCGGAAATCCTTGCCTACTTTATCGATCTCGTCGAGTATGAATACCGGGTTACCGGCTTTTGCCTTTTTGAGCGACTGCACGATACGGCCGGGCATGGCGCCGATATAAGTTTTGCGGTGGCCGCGTATCTCGGCTTCGTCGTGCAGGCCGCCGAGGCTCATGCGCACGTATTTGCGTTTGAGGGCTTTGCCTACGCTTTGTCCCAGCGAGGTTTTGCCCACGCCGGGCGGGCCTACGAGGCAGAGGATCGGGGCTTTCATGTCGCCCTTGAGTTTTAAGACGGCGAGGTGTTCGAGGATACGTTCTTTTACCTTGGTGAGGCCGTAGTGGTCTTTATCGAGCACGTCTTTTACCCGACGGAGGTCGAAGTTGTCTTTGGTAAACTCCATCCAGGGCAGGTCGAGCAGGGTTTCGAGGTAGGTAAGCCCGATAGCGTACTCGGCGATCTGGGGGTTGACGCGGCGCAGCTTGTTGATTTCGCGCTGGAAGGTTTCCAGCACGTTTTTCGGCCATTTTTTCTTGGCGGCGCGTTCGATGAGGGCATTGATCTCGTCTTCCTGCGGGTTTTGGCCGAGTTCTTCCTGGATGGTTTTCAGTTGCTGGCTGAGGAAGTAGTCGCGCTGTTGTTTCTCGATGTCGTTGCGCACCTTTGCTTCGATCTGGTCTTTCAGTTCCAGCAATTGCAGCTCGGCATCCATGTGCTGCAGGATGCGGCTGGCCTTGTCTTTCAGGTGGCTGGTTTCGAGGATCATTTGTTTTTCCTCGATTTTGATATTGAGGTTGGAGGCGATGAAATTCAGCAGGAAGTTTTCGTTGGTGATGTTTTTCAGCATCACCACGGCTTCCGAAGGGATTTGCGGCGATAGTTCGATGATCTGCTTGGCATCGTCGCGGATGCTGCTGATGAGGGCGCGGAATTCCAGCTTGTTTTTGGGTTGTTCGTATTCAAGCGTGGTGATTTTGCCGATCATGTAGGGGTCTTCGCTCAACATTTCTTCCAGCAGGAAACGTTTGCGGCCCTGCAGGATAGCCGTGGTGGAGCCATCGGGCATTTTCAGCAGTTTCAGCACCCGGGCAATCGTGCCGATCCGGTACAGGTCGCGGGCGGACGGGCTTTCGATTTTGACGTCTTTTTGCGACAGCACGCCGATGAAGCGGTTGTCTTCGTAGGCTTTTTGTACGGCGCGGATACTCTTGTCCCGGCCTATCGTTATCGGTGTGACAATACCCGGAAACAGCACCGTATTCTTCAGGGGCAGAATGGGCAAGGTATCCGGAAATACTTCGCCCTGTTTCGCTTCTTCGTCTTCTTCCAGCGAAAAAAGCGGCACAAAATCCGGCTCGTCGTCGGATTGGGCTGGCATTAACCAATTTTCAAACATATTCACGTGTTACAGGAGGGTTTGGACGCTATGAGGTTTCGGGTTAGCGGGTTTCGGGTTGGCGGGTTTCGAGCCGCCCGCTTTTAGTCAATCATAGTGTAAGATCAACCCGAAACCCGCCAACCCGAAACCCG
>CALEYM010000085.1 GCA_937926185.1 uncultured Bacteroidota bacterium
CGCCTTGCCGCTTATGGGGCAACCCTACAGCCCCGGGTTTTGCCATTCAAGATGGAATCAGGGTGGAATATGAGTGGAAAATAGGGCTGGATTCAGATGAGAGACAGATTGTGCAATCTGAAAAATTTGGCCAGCAGTTCTTTCCTGGTTACGATCCCCCTGATCTCTGCATCATACGGGTCCCATTTTCGGTTTATATTATTGACATGGGTCCTTACGGTTGTCTCTTCGATATCCATTTCCCTTGCTGTCTCTCTGATCGACTTACCATTGACATAATGTAGTCTCAGCACTTTGAACTCTGTGTCGGTTAACTGGTTTATAAATTTTTCCACTGACTTCAACAGATCGGCAAACTCCGTTATCGGGATGCTGTCTATGGTTTTTTTCAAACTTTCGACTACCCAGATGTCATTGTAAATTAAATGCAGACCGATAAAAGCCGCTACGGCCCAGGGGAAATTACAATACACGAATTCATGAATTTTGAAGTAGGCAACCACGTACAGCAAAATATTTGCCGCGGCCAGAGACACCGTCAAGGTAACAAACGCTTCCGGAGCAAGAGTAACCAGCCGTAGCAATTTTTTGAAAAGGTTCGGATTCCCTTTAAGTCTGTCGGCCAGCTGACGTATATTTTTTTTTGCATCCGAATCAATCAGCTGTTTTGCCTCGCGGTATTTGTCAAATACAATTTGCCTGAGAATTTTATCGGCTACAGAAAGCCGCCATATCAGAGTCACGCCGGCTATCCCAATAAAAAAACCCATCACCCAGGCTTCCACAACCTGATCAATTTGGAAAAAAATATCGCCGCCATCGGCAATAAGGACGAACTGGATCAATCGAAAGCAGACCCAAAAGCTCAACAACAATAAGAAAGGCAATACCAAATATGGCTTTTCCCCGAGTTTTTTGACAAAGTATGGTATCGAATGTTCCATAAAAGAATCTTTGTACCTGATTAGCCTTAATTCCGGAATAAAGATAAAAGTACCCAAAGCCACGCCGGCCTTGAGTTCCAAAATTTGTGTGCAGGTAAAATCGAATAGTTCAAAAACAGGTCAGGCTCCCTCCCCGCACCACTCCCCCACCCCCTCCACCGTCCACGCCTCTTCCACCGAATACCCGCCCGTGCGCGTGCGCCGCAGGCTGCCCAGGTAGGCGCCCGAGCCGGCGGCCCGGCCCAGGTCGTGCGCCAGGGAGCGGATGTAGGTTCCTTTGCTGCACACCACGCGGAAATCGCATTGCAGGCCGGCGGGATAATCGGGGTACAGCCAGATGGGCGGACCTTTTTTGCTCAGTACCACCGGTTCGGTTCGTTCGGCGGGCGGCACGGGGCGCAGGGGGCCGAGTTCGAAGGCATCGATGCGCACCTTGCGGGGTTCCAGTTCCACGAGTTGGCCGGTGCGGGCGTTTTTGTACAGGCGTTTGCCGTCTACCTTGACGGCCGAGAACATGGGCGGGATTTGTTCGATGTCGCCGAGAAATTGTTGCACGGTTTGGCGCAGCAGTTCGTTGGTCAGGTGTTCGGTGGGAAAGGTGGCGTCCGCGGGTTTTTCCAGGTCGTAGGAAGCCGTGGCAGCGCCGAAGGTGATGACGCCGGTGTACTCTTTGGGCAGGGCCTGGAGCGATTCGATCTTTTTGGTGTATTCGCCGGTACAGATCAGGAGCAGACCGGTGGCCAGGGGGTCGAGCGTGCCCGCGTGTCCGATCTTGAATTTTTTCACACCCAGCCGGCGCGAAAGGCGGTAGCGGATCTTGTTGACCACGTCGAAGGAAGTCCAGCCCAGGGGTTTGTCTACGAGCAGCAGCGCGCCTTTGGGAAATTCGGCGGGGAAGGGGGTTTGAGGCGTCAGTATGGTCAGCATATCAGGCCGCTTTTCTTCGCTGCACCAATCCTTTCACATAGGGCAGCCCTTCGGAAATATTTTTGATGACGTGACGCGTGTCCGCTGGAATTTCAAAATAGTCGCCGGCGCTGAAACGCACAATCCGGCCATCAAAATCGCATTCGCAGGCGCCTTCCAGGATGAAGAAACTCTCGATGAACGCATCGCCGGCGTGCTGATCTTCAACCAGATCGGCAGAGAGCCAGGCCAGGGTTAGCAGTACCTCCTCCGGTTCCGATTTAACGATTTCGAAGATCACGGCGTACAGGTTTTTCCCATACCGGTCGTACAGTTCGGCAAATGCCGCCCGTTCGCCCGCTTGCAACCTTTCGATAAAGGCTTGTTCAGAAAATACGGCTGTTTTCATCGGAAACCGGTTTGCGGGCCAAAAATACCGTTTTGCGCGGGAGGCAAACTTTTTTTGAAAAAAAATGATCCGGTTTCCCGGCCAGCCCGTCGGTGGTGGAGCACATGCTGTTCCCGCCGGACATGCCGCCGGCCAACAAACCCGTCAGTATAGAACAGGTGGACATCGTCCGCTTTGACGCTTCCGGAAAAGGGGTCGAACATTGGGCCGTCATTGACCAATTGGGCATGATGCAACAAATGGGTATGATTCCCGCGGACGGCAAGTGACCTGAATACCCCAAACGTCCAGTTCCACCGGCCGGGCAGTAGTTTTTTCCGGAGGCATGGGGGCGCTGATGTTCGATTGAATAACTTAGCGCCTCCATGCCGACAGACATTGGAAATAATAAAAAGACAAGCGGCAAATTGAACCGGAGAGCCCTTGTGCCAAACCAAACTTCAATTTTGTGTAAAACCCGTGAACAGATAATGACAGCAACCGACACCGCCGCCCTGAAAAACACCGACACCCCGCCCGCCCGCTGGGAAACCGAGGCTGCCGCCGCCATCCGTTCGCGCCGGCGCATGGCTATCCGCGACTATATCTCGACCCTCGACCCGGAGCGGGACTGCCAGCAGATCGCCTACCTGAGTTCGTGTTACGAATTCCCGTGGGACACGACGCGCTCGCTCGAATTCGCCCTGTTCCGCGTTTTCGGCGTGGCCAAGGGTACTCCCCTGCTCGTGCAGACCGGCGAATTTGTGCAACGCACCCAAAAACGTTACGACGACACGGTACTCATCCTCTCCGAAATACTCGAAAGCGGCGGCTACGACACGCCGCGCGGGCACGCTGCCCTGGTGCGCATGAACAAACAGCACGGGCGGTTTCAAATCCCGAACGATGAGTACCTGTACACGCTCTCTACCTTTATCCTCGAACCCATCCGCTGGAATGAAAAATACGGCTGGCGCCCCCTGACGGAGACGGAAAAACAGGCCAGCTACTTCTTTTGGCGCGAGGTCGGTCGCCGCATGGGCATTCGCGACATACCGGAAAGCCTCGAAGCGTACGACAAATTCAACCGCGACTTTGAATCTGCCGAGTTCCGCTATTCGCCCGACAACGAAACCGTTGCCCTGGCCACGCGCAACCTGTTCCTGTCCTGGTTTTTGCCCCCCTCGCTCTACCGGATCGGTGCGCCGTTTGTACATGCGATGATGGACGATAATCTGCTGGACGCCGTGGGCCTGAAGCCGGCTCCGCGCTGGCTCCAAAGTATGGTGCAAGGGCTGATCCGTTGGCGCGGCCGCCTGGCGGGATTGCTGCCGCCACGCCGCAAGCCGCGCCTGCTGACGAAAATACCTACGCCCACCTATCCGGACGGGTACGTGATCGCGGAATTGGGCGCAACAAAATAGGCCGGTGTTTTACCATTTCTCCAGCGTTAGTTCCAGCCAGGTCGTTTCACCGCGTTTCAGCTCCACACCAGACACGGTGAGCGGTTTGTACCCGATTTTCCCCACCTGTACGGTGTAAAAGCCGGGCTGCGCAGCGCCGGTTTTGAACAAACCGTCGGGCCGGGTCACGTCGCCGTTTTGAGTATTTGCCACCACTACCTTGGTTTTTCCGAGCGGTTGTCCTGTCGCGGCGTCGCTCACCCGGCCTTCCAGGTAAGCGGCGCGCTCGTAAGTGGGTCTGAAAATGAACAGGCCTTCGTTTTTTGCCGCGGCAAAAATGATTCCGGAAGGCAGGTAGGGGTCGGCATCCCACACGAGGGAATTGCCCAGGCTGGCCCAGGCTGTTTCTATGAGATTGTCAGGACGGTGGGCGTCCACGATAGTGAGCTGTCCGCCGTAGGAGGGATTAATGAGAAAATCGTTGAGCACCCGCACGTTGTGCACTTCGAAGGAAGGTTTCTGACTGGGGAAATACAGGTCGAGTTGGGTGATGTTGTCCAGACTGGAAACATCAAAGGCGCCAAGCGGGGTGTTGGGTTTCTCGTCGGTGGTAAACAGGGCACGGCCGTCGTCGGAAAGCCAGGTGTTGTGGTTGAACCGCCCGGGCGTAGGCTGCGTGGCCAGCACTTTGGGCTGGGTTTTGTCGGACACGTCGATGACGCTGAACTGGCCGGCGTAAATTTCACTGGACCAGAGCGTGTCGCCCCGGATGTAGCCGTCGTGCACGTAGGGCTGGGGGTAAATACTTTTCACCTGAGGGTTCCAGGGGTCGGCCAGGTCGCAGATCACGGCGCCGTTCTGCGTGCCGCCGAAGAGGTACAGGTACCCCTCGGCGCAGGCCAGGGCGTGGCAGCGGCGAATAAGGGTATCTGTCCCTGGCCCGTACCACGTCTTCCAGACAACCGTATCGGGCAGTTCCCGCAGATCGACAATGGTAATACCGCTGTTATTTGCCTCGGTGCTCACGTAAGCGAAACCGTTCCAGGTTTTTACTTCGCGCCAGTTGTTGGTCAGGCCGGGCACAGCAAAGCGCTCGACGGGCTGGGTGGGGTCGCTGAGGTCCACGATGCTCAGCCCCTTGCTGGTGCCCACCAGGGCGTATTCGCCGCCGCTGCTGTCCACGTAATGCCAGCAGCCCGCCAGACTGAGCGGAGCGTACGGCAGGTGGCCGATCTGCTGGAGCTGGGCAGCGAGCAACGTGGGGAAAAAGAGGAGAAAGACGACGAGACGAAACATTTGTTGGTGAAGATTTATGAGGGTTTATGAGGGTTTCGATTCCCCAAACCCTCATAAACCCTCATAAACCTTCATAAACCTTCATAAACCTTCATAAACCTTCATAAACCCTCATA
>CALEYM010000086.1 GCA_937926185.1 uncultured Bacteroidota bacterium
ACTCGTCCTGCGCCCGCCAGGTACGCGTGAGGACGTATTCCTGCGGGCAGTCGCCGGGGGTATTGGACTGGCCGAGAAAGGTGATCTGCACAATTCCGCTGCAATTGTCGGTCGCCGTCGGATTACCCACAAACGGTACGAAATCGGTGCATTGGATGGTCACGTTTTGCGGCACGGAGGTGAAAACCGGCGCCCGGAAATCCCGCACTGTGATCACCTGTACGGCCGTAGTCGAGTTGCCGCAATTATCGGTGGCCCGCCAGGTGCGTACCCACTCGTGGGTTTGAAGGCAGCTGGAAAAGATACACACCGCGCCCAGGTAAGTGACGGTCACCGAGGCATCGCAATTGTCGGTGGCCGCGGCCGTCCCGACATCGGGCAGCGGATCGGTACATTCCAGGGTCACATTTTGCGGCACACTGGTGAACGCCGGTTTTTGAGTGTCCCGCACGGTAATGCGCTGGGTGACCGTCCGGGTGTTTCCACAATTGTCCGCGGCTTTCCAGCGGCGGGTAAGGGTGTAGGTATCCGGGCAGGAGCCGTTGGTTCGACTTTCGCCCTCGTAAGTTACCGTCACGTCGGTATCGCAATTATCCGTAGCCGCGGCTGTGCCCACATTTGGCACGGCGTTGCACTCCACCGTCACATTCACCGGCACGGAGGTGAACAGGGGTTTTTGTGTATCCCGCACGGTAATGCGTTGGGTGGCAGTTTTGGTATTGCCGCAGGCATCAGTGGCCGTCCATTGCCGCGTGAGGGTGTAGGTGTCGGTGCAAATGATGTTAGACACGGTTTGTCCGTTGTACTCCACGGTGACATCCCCGACGCAGTTGTCCACGCCCGCTGGGTTGGGCGCTACCTGCGGTATGGCGTTGCACTGTACGGTGACGTTTGCGGGCACGAACAGAAGGTTCGGCGGGGTGGCGTCGTGCACGGTGATGCGTTGCGAACAGGAACTGGTATTCCCCACCGCATCGGTGGCCTGATAGTACCGGTCGATCTTGAAGCGGTTGACGCACACCGCATCGAACGGCGGGGTGTCGTATAAAAACACCTTTTGCGGGGTGCTGCAATTGTCGAAGGCGGCCACGAGGTTGAGGTTGGCTGCGGGCAGGTTCATCGCACAAGCCACGGTCACAGGGTTCGGACAGGTAATGACGGGAGGCGTTACGTCTTTGAGAGTCACCGTGAAGTTGCAGGAAGCCGGGTTTCCATGTCCGTCGTTCGCCGTGAGGGTGACGGTTCTCTCATCGTTGTGTCCCGACAAAACGGTGCCGGCAGCCGGCATTTGGGTGACTTCAATATCCTGCGGGGCAGTGCAATTATCCAACACCTCGGCCAACCCCGTGCGATTCCCCACCGTGCCGGAGCAGGCGGCGTCGGCGGATACCGTCTGGTTCGGCGGGCAGGCTATGGAGGGCGGGGTGATGTCTTTGAGGGTCACCTTAAAAGTACAGGGCATAGTATTGCCGTGGCCGTCGTCGGCCGTCAGCGTCACGGTTTCCTCGTCGTCGTGGCCCGACAGCAGGGTATTGGCCGCGGGCATTTGAGTGACCTGTATGGAAGCAGCCGCGGTACAATTGTCGGACAGGCCGGTGGCGGCCCCTGCCCAGGCGCTTAGCAGGCCGTTGCAGTTGTCATCGGCGGCCACCGTTTTGTCGGCAGGACAGGTAATCGCAGGCGGGGCGACGTCTTTCAAAACGACTTTGAATGTGCAGGGCGTGGTGTTGCCGGTGCCGTCGTCCGCCATGAGGGTCACGGTTTCATTGTCGTCGTGGCCCGATAACAGCGTACCCGCGGCGGGTATTTGGGTCACGAGGATATTTCCGGGGGCGGTACAGTCATCCGTTACATTGGAGGCAAAGGATATCCAATTGCCGAGCATAGCCGAGCAGACGGGGCCCGCGGCCACGGTTTGGTCGGGCGGGCAGGTGATGGTGGGCGGGTTGTTGGCGCTGAGCGACACTGATATAGAGCCCGTACCGGTGCAGCCGAAGTTATCGGTGACGGTCACGGTATAGGCGCCGGCCGTTTGTGGGGTGGCGGTGAAAGCGGGCGGGTTTTCGCCCATGGACATATAGCCGTTCGGCCCGGACCAGGAGAAGCCGGCATAAGTGCCGATACTGCCCGAAGGCCCGGCGCTCAAATGAATATCCGATCCCTGACAAATGGGGGTATTGGTGGAGGGAGTGGCCTTAGGAGCGCTCACCTGCACGGTTACGGAACTGGTTCCGGAGCAGCCCTTGCTGTCGGTGACGGTCACGGTGTAGGCCCCGGAGGCGGCTGCCGCGGCGAGGAAGGCGGCCGGGTTTTGCTGCATGGCGGCGTAAGCGTTCGGGCCCGACCATTTAAACTGGGAATAAATCCCCGAACCGCCCGAAGGCACGGACGTGAGCACAATATTACTGCCGGCACAGCGGGTACCGGCGCCCGAGGCTGTAATAGCCGGTGCTGGGTCGCCAGATATGGCCACGGTGGTGGAAGCGGTGGCCGTGCAGCCGGTGTTGTCCGTTACCGTGACGCGGTAAACGCCCGATTTGGCCAAGGTAGCCGGGAAGCCGGGTGGCGCCATCTGGTTGGCGCTGTAAACATCAGGCCCTGTCCAGTTGTAGGCGCTGTACACACCGGAGCCGCCCGAAGGGCTGGCCTTGAGGTCGATATTGGCGCCGAGGCACACAGGGCTGTTGCTCATGGCCGTCAGGGTAGGTTTTATATTGACCATTACGGTAGTGGTTCCAGTACCGGTGCAGCCTTTGTTGTCGGTCACTTTTACCTGATAAATACCCGCCGAAGCCAGCGTAGCGGTAAAAGAGGCCGGATTGCCGATCGAAGCCACGTAGCTGTCGGGCCCATTCCACTGAATGAGGGAATAGACACCGGAACCACCCGAAGGAGCAGACGTCAGCATAAGGTTGCTACCCTGGCACACGGGACTGTTGCTCATGGCGCTGATGGCAGGCACGGGATTGACGACTACGGCGACGCTGCCTGTGGCCGTGCAACCAGCGGCATCGGTGACGGTCACGGTGTATACGCCGGCAGCAGCAGGCACGGCGGGAAACGCCGTTGGATTTTGCATCTGGGCTGAATAATTATCCGGCCCTGCCCAGAGGAAGGCGCTGTACTGGCCGGAACCGCCGGAAGGCGTGGCGCCGAGGCTTATGTTGCCGCCGGCGCACACCGGGTTCAGCAAAGCGGCGCTTACGGCGGGCAAACCATTGACCGCAACGGCCACGGTGGAGGTAGCGGAGCAGCCGCCGCCGTCGGTGACGGTGACGGTGTAAGTGCCGTTGGCGGCCTGAGTGACAACCAGGGGAGCCGGGTCCTCGATATTTGTTGCAAATCCGTTCGGCCCTCCCCAGGCAAAAGTATATACCGGCCCGGAACCGCCCGATGAAGTAGCGCCCAGCATAAGGGTGGCGCCGACGCACAAGGGGCTGTTGCCGGCGGCGGCAATAGCAGGCAGTGGCTTCACCAGGACGGCGGTCGTACCGGTGGCGGTGCAGCCCGCGTTATCGGTGACGGTTACGGTATAAGTACCCGTGGCCGGGACCGCGGCGGCAAAAGCAAGCGGTGTGGCCTGGCTGGCCATGTATCCGTTGGGCCCTGCCCATTTGTAGGCGGTGTAAAGGCCGGATCCGCCCGATGCCGTTGCGCTCAATACAATGCCGGCACCGGCGCACAAGGGGCCGTTGTTCATGGCCGAAACGGTAGGCGCCGAATTGCCCGAGACAGCGATGGTAGTGGAGGCCGTGGCGGTGCACCCGCCGGCATCGGTAACGGTGACGGTGTAGACGCCGGCGGCGGCGGGTATGGCTGGAAAAAGCATAGGGTCTTCCATGCCCGAACTAAACCCGTTTGGACCTTCCCACGCAAAACCTGTATAGATGCCCGATCCGCCCGAAGGCGTGGAATTCAGCGCAATATTGGAGCCGGCGCAAACCGGCGTGCCGCTACCCGAGGCGGAGATGGCAGGTTGGCCGCTGACGGTGATGGAGGCCGTGGCGGTGCAGGAATGGGCATTGGTAATGGTCACGGTGTACACGCCGTTCGTGCCTACGGTAATGGAAGCGGCGGCGCTGCCGGTGCTCCACAGGAAAGTGCTGCCGCCGGAAGCCTGCAGCACCGCATTCCCCGTGCGGCATACGGCCAGTGCTCCGCCGTTGATCAGCGCCTGGAACGGTTCGGCAGCCTGGTCGGTCACGGTAATGGCTAACGCCAGCTCGGCGAAGAGATTCAGCGTATTGGTCACCCGGATCGTCACCTCGTACACGTTGTCCGTGTTATTGTCGGCAGGATTTTCAAAATCGGGATTGAAGTTGAACCACGATAATTGGCCTGTCCCGGCGTCGATAGAGAACTTGTCCGCGTCGGCGCCGCCCGCTATGGAATAACTCAGCCCCGCTCCTTCCGAATCGTTGGGGTCGGTAGCCTGCGCGTCGTACAGCGCCGAACAGGCGTTTTCTGTAAAACCTACTGCCGGCGGCGAATTGAAATGCGGACGGTTGTCGACCGTAACGCTGAACACCGCCGTGGCCGTATCGCGCCGCGCCGCGGGGAATTGGCAGTCTTTTGCGATAAAATCTACCGGAAAACTGCCCAGCCAGGCCGGATCGGCCACCTCCACCTGCACCGTGCCGTCGGTATTCAGCGTGGGTACCAGCGGCGCAAATTGTATGGCATACGGCCCTGCCGCGCTGCCCACCGTGATGCCGGGCTTTAAAAGCAACGACGTGGCTTGTTCATACAAATACTGGTTTTCGGCGTGGTAAAACCGGAAAGTGATCGTTCCGGATGCCAGGTTTTGCAAACTGAGGGAATAGTAACTAAACGGCGGCGTACCCGACGGCCCGGCAGTGCCCACCAGCGTATTGCCCACAAAGGCCGCCAGTTTGGCCCCCGGCCCGGCCAGCGTTTCGCCGGCAAACAGGGGGCGCGCGATCACCTGCATCGGCGCCGGCGCGGGCGGAACATTGGGCCAGGCCGGGTCGGGGTCGGTACCTTCATAAGGGAAAACGCGCAGTTCGAACGCCCGGCACGGACCATTGAATTGCAGGTAATCGTCCAGGTCGAAGTCCATAAAGTCCTCGCCTGTAAAGATCGTTTGCGAGGGTACGCCCTGCAAAACCGGCGGCCCGTAATCCGGCAGCACCGTAAACAGCGCCGAACGCATGGCGATGTACCCGTTCGGCGTGTTTTCCGCGGCCTTGATCTGCACGTTTTCGGTGCCCGTCCAGGCGGGCGAAACGGGCGTTACGGTCAGAATACCGTTGACAACCGACGCCGTAAGATTGGGCCCCGACATAACGCTCCACGTCACCGGGTCGCCGTCGAGGCTGAACAGGTAATCGTTCAGGTCGAGCGGGTCGAACGGCAGACTTTGTAAAGTCGTATCGGGGGGTATGGGCAGTATTTCCGGCGCCTGATCCGTGTTGGGGTTGATATTGATCCGGAAAGGCGACAGGATATTTCCCGTAAAACCATGGTGTATAAACGGCACCGATTCGAGCGTGGCGTACACCTTGTCGTCGGGGGCGTAATACGCCCGGAAACGCAACGTTTCCCCATTGTACTGGTTGGAGTACACGGTGACAAAAAAATACATCTGCCCCCCGATATTCGTCGGCGTCGCTACGCCCCGCAACTCCGGGCCGACAAAAACGCCAACCACGTTGCCCGCATCATTCGACAGCACGTTGTTATAACTCACCCGGATCACCATGTTCATGTTGAACTGGTAGTCAGCCGGATTGACGCTCCAGGCGGGCGGAGCGGCGGCCAGAGCCTTTGCCAGGCCGGCAAACACCCAAAACAGCAGTGGTAATCTGAAAGTTATGTATATATTGTATAGAGTGCGCATTGCCATATTGACG
>CALEYM010000087.1 GCA_937926185.1 uncultured Bacteroidota bacterium
TATTGGTCAATAAATTTGGGTCAGGAAACAATGCCAAGAGCTGGGTTAATCCGTAATCCGTAATCCGTAATCCGCAATCCGCAATCCGCAATCCGTAATTTCTCAATCCAACACCAGTTCAAACTCCACCCTCCGGTTTTGTTCGCGGCCGGCGGGCGAGTTATTGCTCACCATGGGGCGCGACTCGCCGTATCCTTTGGAGCGCAGGCGTTCTTCTTTGATGCCTTTATACAGCAAATAGTCGGAGCAGGCCTTGGCGCGTTCGGTGGACAGGATGAGGTTGCTTTCCGCGCGACCCACGTCGTCGGTATGGCCGCTGATCGATAATTTATAATCGGGGTACTGGTTCATGATCTCAATGATCTCGTCGAGCACTTTGAATGACGAACCTTTCAGCACGGCTTTGCCGGTTTCGAATTGCACCGCCCGCATGGCAAACTCCAGCCGTTCTTTGGTTTCTTTTTTCACTTCGGGGCAGCCGAAATTGGTGGGCAAGCCGGGTGTGGTCGGGCATTTATCCAGGTTATCGGCCACGCTGTCGCCGTCGGTGTCGGGGCAACCGTTAAAGGGGCCGGCAGCATTGGGGCAGGGATCTTCCTCATCCGGCACGCCGTCTTCGTCGCTGTCCTTCTTCACGGGGCAGCCGCCGTTTTCGGGTGGGCCGGCCTGGCGCGGGCATTTGTCGTCTTTGTTGGCCACGCCGTCGTTGTCAGAGTCGGGGCATCCTTTGACAGTACCGGCCTCGGTGGGGCACTCGTCGTCTTTATCGGCCACGCCGTCGCGATCCGTATCCGGGCACCCCCCGAGTGTTCCGGCCTCTGTGGGGCAATCGTCGTCTTTGTCGGCCACGCCGTCGCTGTCCTGGTCGGGGCAACCTTTGGTTTCGATACTGCCGGGTTCAGTCGGGCAGGCGTCGTCTTTATCAGCCACGCCGTCGTTGTCGCGGTCGGGGCAACCCATGGTCACGGCAGGCCCGGGTTGGGTGGGACATTGATCCTGCGGATCGGGCACGCCGTCTTTGTCGGTATCGACGGGCTTGGGTTCGCCCTTGTGGAGCAGGTAAACGAAGCCCACGCCGATCTGCGCATTGTCGCGGTTGTCCTTCAGGGCTTTTCTGAATTCTGCCTGCGCATTAATAAAGGCGTATTTGGAAATGCGGAAATTGGCGCCTACGCCGAAGGGCAGCTGGGCGTGGCCGTTTTCAAACTCTTCGAGGAAATAGCCGCCGCCGGCAAAAGCGTAAGGGGTGATTTTGGCATCGTTCTTAAGATTGACCAGTTGGAATACCAGGTCGATGCTGGTGGTAACGGTATTGCCTTCAATGCCCGGTAGTTTGGCCAGGCCAAGTTTGAAGGGTACGCCGACGTTCAGGAAAGGCGCCACATTGCGGAAATAGCCCACTTCGAATCCTTCGCCCAGTTTGAAGTCGTCGTCGTTGAGGGCGCCGTAATCGAAGAAATTCAGTTTGGCATGAACGGCATTTGGGAATTCCCGGTTTTGGGCCGTACCGGTTTGGGACAAGAGCCCCCAAGTCAGGAGCAGGAGTAAAAAAGAAAACTTTCTCATTGTGTTTCAGATTATTTTATTCGGGCATCCAAACAAAAAGGATACCAATAACCTGAAACAGGTATGGTATTTAAGGTCGTAAACCGCGCGTCAATGGAGATACGTCGGGTAAATGACTTTTGTGCGGCGGTTTACGACCTTCCGGGCTTTGCTACGCCACATTGTCAAATTCGTAAATGCTGTGATCGAGCCGCGACCCGGCCGGTATTTCCGCCAGGGGTTTGATGACACCGTCATGCAGGTCGTACACCCAACCGTGGAGATGCGGCGCGTTGCGTTTTTTCCAGGCCTGTTGCACGACATGGGTGCCGGCCAGGTTATTGACCTGTTCGATGATGTTGAGTTCGATCAGCCGGTTGGTTCGGGCCTCCTCCGACTGGATGGCCTCGAGCTCTTGGGTATGCAGCCGGTAAATATCTTTGATGTGGCGCAGCCATTTGTTGATATTCCCGTAGTAATGCCTGCTCATGGCAGCCTTCACCCCACCGCAGCCATAGTGCCCGCACACGACTATGTGTTTGACCTCCAGTACTTCCACAGCGTATTGAATGACGCTCATGGCATTCATATCGGTGTGGATAACCAGGTTGGCGACGTTGCGGTGGATAAATATTTCACCCGGCTGGGTTTGGGTGATTTCATTGGGCGGCACCCGGCTGTCGGAGCAGCCAATCCAAAGAAATTCCGGGCGTTGAACGTGTACCAGGCGTTCAAAATATCCGGGATCTTTCTCCACCATTCGTTTCGCCCATTCCTTGTTGGCTTGAAGCAGTCGTTCGTACTGTTGCATGAAAAAGTATTTTTTAATGAAAAAAAACAGGATCAAGTCAACAGCAAAGAAGGTGAGGTATTCAGAAGTAGTTTCAGAAACAGCGGCGCAAGGTAAATGTTTAATTTAATATGCGGAAAAATCCAATTTGTCTGCCGGCGCGCGTTTGCCTTAAAAAGTGCCAGTGAATATTTGAAACGGGTAAACACCGGGCGCGCAGGAGTTGTTACTTTTGCCGCTGTTATGGAAAAAGTAAAATGCCTCATTATCGGCTCAGGCCCTGCCGGCTACACGGCTGCCATCTATGCCGCCCGCGCCGGCCTCAAACCCGTGATGTACACCGGCCCCCAACCCGGCGGCCAGTTGATGATCACCAACGACGTGGAAAATTATCCCGGATACCCCGAGGGCCGCATGGGCCCTGAAATGATGGACGATTTCCGGCGTCAGGCCGAACGTTTTGAAACGGATATCCGCAACGAAATGATTACCAGGGTGGATTTTACCGGCCCGGTGCACAAAGCATGGTCGGAAAGCGGTGCGGAAATCCATGCCCCTGCAATCATCATCGCCACCGGCGCCAGCGCCAAATGGCTGGGTATTCCCAATGAGGAACGCCTGCAAAATGCCGGCGTGTCGGCCTGCGCCGTGTGCGACGGTTTTTTCTACCGCAAACAGGAAGTCGCCATCGTGGGCGGCGGCGACACGGCCGCCGAAGAAAGCACTTATCTGGCTAAAATTTGTTCGAAAGTGCACCTGCTGGTGCGCCGCGACGAAATGCGCGCCTCCAAAATCATGCAGGAACGCGTCATGAATACACCCAATCTGATCGTTCACTGGAATACCGAGGCCGAAGAAGTGCTCGGCCAGGACGTGGTGGACGGCGTACGCATCGTGAACAATAAAACCGGCGAAAAATCGGTGCTGCCCGTCACCGGATTTTTTGTCGCCATCGGCCACAAACCCAACACCGACATATTTAAAGATTGGCTCACGCTCGACGAAAGCGGATACATCGTCACCAATCCGGGCCGCACCACCACCAATATTCCCGGCGTATTTGCGTCGGGCGATGCCCAGGACAAAATTTACCGCCAGGCCGTTACGGCAGCCGGCACAGGCTGCATGGCCGCGCTCGATGCGGAAAGGTATTTGGTGGAAAAAGGTTTTTGACTTACGACTTTTGACTTTTGACCTACGACTTGGTTCTTCGGGCCGGAATTTCCACTCGCAAAGAATTAGTATTAATATTGCGGCAAATATTAGCCGCCATGAAAGAAAAGGATGATGAAATGATCAGGCGATTCAAGCAATTCGCTTTATCGATTATCCAGTTTTCAAGGAAATTTCCAAAAGAACCAGAATACAAAACGATCAGGGATCAAATGATTGATTCCGCCACTTCATCTGCCGCCAATTACCGGGCGGCAAGCAGGGGAAAATCCAATGCCGATTTCATCAATAAACTCAAGATTACAGAAGAGGAATTGGATGAAACCATGTTTTGGCTGGAACTTACTGTTGGCCTGTCTGAAGAGTGGCGCCCGGATGTTGCCCCGCTTTGGAAAGAAGCCAATGAACTACTTTCTATTACAGTAGCCTCCATCAATACCAGCCGCCAGAAAAAGAAATAGCCGTAACCCTGTCCAGGCCCCCAACCAATCCCAAGCCGTTCACGCAAGTCGCAAGTCTAAAGTCTAAAGTCATAAGTCTAAAGTCATAAGTCGTATGTCCCGTTTTCGTCCCGGCGTCCTCCATGGCGCAGAAGTCACC
>CALEYM010000088.1 GCA_937926185.1 uncultured Bacteroidota bacterium
GCCGGCAAAATCGAAAACAAAGGCATCGACATCAGCCTGTCCACGGTGAACCTGACCAGGGCATTCAAGTGGAATACCGATTTCAATATATCCTTCAACAAAAACAAAGTCACCGACCTGCAATATACCGACGTGTACTACTTCGGCCGCATTTACAGCAACAACCAGGATGTGGCTATAGTAAAAGAAGGCCTGCCGCTGGGTACCTTCTTCGGCTACGTGTCGGAGGGTGTCAATCCCGAAACAGGCGACCTGGACTACAAAGACGTGAACGAAAACGGCATTTTCGATCCGGGCGACCGAACCATCATCGGCGACGCGCAGCCCGATTTCGTATTCGGCCTCACCAACTCGCTGTCGTGGAAACGGTTCGACCTGGTGCTGTTCTTTCAGGGCAGCTACGGCAACGACGTGTACAACGCTACCCGCATCGACCTGGAAGGCATGTTCGACAGCAAAAACCAGTCGACGGCCGTCCTGCGCCGCTGGACGCCCGACAACCGCAACACCGACATCCCGCGCGCCGTGGGCGGCGGCCGGGTAGACAATGTGCGCAACTCCACGCGTTTTGTGGAAGACGGTTCCTACGTGCGCCTGAAGGCTATTACGCTGTCGTACAACATCAATCCGACCTGGCTGAGCCGCTTAAAAATCAACAAGTTCTCTATTTACGCCACCGGCCAGAACCTGCTGACCTTTACCAATTATTCGGGCTTCGATCCCGAGGTCAACGCCTTCGGCAGGAGCGCCACCGAACTCGGTATCGATTACGGTACCTATCCGCAGGCGCGAACGCTGACCTTTGGGGTGAATGTTGAGTTTTAAATGGTTTATATTTTATTTATAAAGGCTAATATAATAAATATGAAAAAAATATCTGTGGGCTTACTATTAGCCGCAACAGTCTTTTCCTTCTTCTCCTGCGAAAAGTTCCTCGACCTGGAACCCCAGTCGCAGGGCGTCGCCGTGGAAAACACCAGCGCCGATTCCATTTTATACAAATCGGCCAGCGAGGTGGAAGCCGCGCTCGCCGGCGCCTACTCCGATTTTAAAAACGAATACTATCAGCTGGATTATTACGTCAACGGCGACGCCCAGTCCGACGATGCTTATGCCGGCGGCGACAACCCGGCCAATTTTCAGATAGACGATTATAAACTCGACGCTACCAATACCAACGTGAGCCGCGATTGGTCTTATCTGTATTCCACCATTGGCAAAACCAATGCCGTCATCAACAACGTCGGGAAAGTGACCGACCCCGCGCTGACAGCTGCCCGCAAAGACGAGATCATCGGCGAGGCTTCGTTCATCCGGGCTTTCATGTATTTCCAGCTGGTGCAGCTCTGGGGCGATGTGCCGCTGCAACTCACGGAAGTGAAGAGTATCAGCGCGGCCAACCTGGATGAAATCTACCCGCAGCTGTTCCCGGCCCGCGCGCCGGCTGCTGAAGTGTACCGCCAGATCATCCTCGACCTGGAAACGGCGCTGGCGAAGGTGAGAACTACGGCCCCGCACAAAGGTTATGCCACCAAGGGGGCCGTGAACGCTTTGCTGGCCAAGGTATACGCCACCCAGGAACCGCACGACTGGGCCAAAGTGAATCAATACTGCGACGCCGTCATCGCCGGGGGCTACAGCCTGCTGCCGGTTTATGACAACCTGTGGAACAACCAGCAGGAAAATTCCGCAGAGGCTATTTTTGAGATCAACTACAACGGCGGTATCACCGACGGCAACTGGGGTACCAAAATATTCCGCGGCCTTGATTGGAAAAAATTCAACCTGCCTTCCAACGACCTGGAAAAAGCCTTCGACGCGGAGAACGACGTCATCAGAAAAAACGCTTCTATCATCTATCTCGACGTGAGCGGCAAGTGGTCGGATCCCCACTGGCCGCAAACCAAGTACCCGTTTATCAACAAATGGCGCAATTTTGCCGAAGGCAGCAACCAGAACTATATTTTTATCCGCCTGGCCGATATACTGTTGTTGAAAGCGGAAGCCCTGAATGAACTGGGCGACCCCACCGCCGCCGCCGCGCTGGTCGACCAGATCCGGACGCGCGTCAACCTCCCGAAAACGACGGCTGCCACCCAGGCTGAAATGCGGCTCGCGATCGAAAAGGAACGGCGCCTCGAACTGGCCTTCGAAGGCCACCGCTGGTACGACCTCAAACGCACCGGGCGCGCCATAGACGTGATCAACGCGGCCGTAGACCAGAACGGCGCGCCCCTGGGTTACAACCTCACACCCAACCGGCTGGTATGGCCGATCCCGCAGGCAGAACTGGACAAGAATTCGAAACTGACGCAAAACCCGGGGTACTGAGGTGTCATCTGCGAGGAACGGGCAGGTGACATCTCAACAGGGGGCGTTAAGGTACCGGACGTCTTCAGGGGAGACCTTCCAGGTTTGTCAAACCTGGAAGGTCCGGGCCTCCGGGATAGCCGAACACTTTGCACCGGGAACTGTTAATCCATGTCATCTGCTCTTATTCACAAATGTCACTCCGACCCTCCCTTCTTTATGCAGAAATCAAATATTGTGTTTCTCCTCCTCATACTCATTTCGGCGCTTTACACCACCTGTAAAGATCCCGAACCGGAACTGCCCGACCCGCCGGTAACCTACCCCGTGCAAGTCTGGATCACCTCGGGCGACGCCGTCAATTTGTTGTATTCCAAAACGGTCGATTTTGCCAAACAGCGCGACGACCGCTTCTCCGTGATTCAGATAGACACGGCACAGCAGTTTCAAACCGTGGAGGGTTTCGGCTACACCCTGACGGGCGGCAGCGCCTCGCTGATCAATAAAATGAGCGCCACGGAACGGAGCGCGCTGCTGAACGAACTGTTCGGAACCGGCGACAAATCCATCGGGGTGAGTTATCTGCGCGTCAGTATCGGCGCGTCCGACCTGGATGCCTCGGTATTCAGTTACAACGACCTGCCCGCCGGACAAACCGACCCCAGCCTGCAATTTTTCAGCCTCTCCCGCGATACGGTCGATCTGATTCCCGTTTTAAAGGACATTTTGACGATCAATCCGGATATCAAAATCATGGGCTCGCCCTGGAGCGCGCCGGTATGGATGAAAACCAACGGCGGCAGTATCGGTGGTAACCTGAAACCGGAGTACTACGGCACTTATGCCGCCTATTTTGTCAAATACATCCAGGCTATGCAGGGCCGCGGTATTCGCATCGACGCCGTGACGCCGCAAAACGAACCACAGCACGGAGGCAACAATCCCAGTATGGTCATGTCTGCCGCGCAGCAGACCGATTTTATTAAAAACTACCTCGGGCCCGCATTTCAGGGCGCGGGCCTGGATACGAAAATCATCGTCTGGGACCACAACTGCGACAACCCCGCTTATCCCATCTCGGTGCTGAACGACCCGACTGCCAATTTCTACGTCGACGGCTCGGCCTTTCACCTGTACGGGGGCGACATCGGCGCTCTTTCAACCGTAAAAGAGGCGCACCCCGATAAGGCCCTGTATTTCACCGAACAATGGACCAGTGCGAACGGCGATTTTGGCGAAGACCTGACCTGGCACCTGAAACACGTCATCATCGGCTCCATGCGCAATCACAGCCGCGTCGCGCTGGAGTGGAACCTCGCCAACGATCCTTCATTCGGCCCGCATACGCCGGGCGGCTGTACCCTGTGCAAAGGCGCGCTTACCATCGACGGCAACGCCGTGACCCGCAATGTGAGTTACTACATCGTGGCACAGGCTTCCAAATTCGTGCCGCCCGGCTCGGTACGGCTCGGCAGCAACGTCACCGGACAATTGCACAACGTGGCATTCCGACGTCCCGACGGCAAAACCGTGCTCATTGTGATGAACGAAGGCGCCGACCTGACTTCTTTTAATATTAACTGTGGCGGGAAGTGGATCGTTTCGTCGTTGCGCGGGGGGACGGTGGGGACGTTTGTGTGGTGAGATTATTGGTTTAGGTAGAGAAAAAGAGATGGGTTCGATTTGGGCGGCTTGAGAAAATGGGGTAGCTTTGCGTACATTTCTATAAAAATGATACGGCTGATCGAAACCAAAAATTTCCGCAGTTTGAAATATATCTCTCAGCCTTTGAGTGATTTTCATGTGTTAGTAGGCGCTAACGCAAGTGGGAAGACGACTTTTCTGGACGTAATTACTTTTTTAGCCGATCTTGTGACAAACGGGATTGATTTTGCTATTTCGCAGCGTACCCGGAACTATCAGGACCTGACCTTTGCCGGTAAGGGCGGGGACATAGAGTTGGCTATGGAGGTGGAAATTCCGAAAAAATTACACTTGTTGTTAACAACGTATGAATTTGATCGAATTCGATATGAAGTGCGTTTTGGACTCACCTCGGACACTCGCGAACACATCATATTCGAAGAACGCGTGTTCCCACTTCAATCTGCCTCAGCCACTGAACTAAAAGCCAATTATGTTCAGGAGGCATTTCCAGAATACAAACCTGCCAATCAGTTGGTTGTAGGCAAACAATTCAGGCCTTTCACAGTTGATTTTATCCACAGATCGAATGATGGTACTACCGATTTTTACCCGGAAACTGTCAGAAGCGGAGATGCCTTGTGGAATCCGGCCCTTAAAATAAATATTAAAAAATCAGCGCTCGGTAACGTACCTGCCGATGTTACAAAGTTTCCGGCTTC
>CALEYM010000089.1 GCA_937926185.1 uncultured Bacteroidota bacterium
TAATACTATATTTGCCGAAAAATATTTTTTGTCTGCTGCAACCTTTTGCTGCAAATCGTCGCCAAACACTGAAATACTTCATTCCATGATCTCGCACGCTGAAGAAAACTACCTCAAGGCCATTTTCAAAATTTCGGAAAAAGAGGCCAAAGCCGCCAGCACCAATGCCATTGCCGCTGAACTGCAAACCACCGCGGCCTCGGTCACCGACATGCTCAAACGCCTGGCGGAGAAAAACCTCATTGCCTACGAAAAATACCGCGGCGTGGAACTGAGCGGCGAAGGCAATCGCCTGGCCACGGCGCTGATCCGCAAACACCGCCTCTGGGAGGTATTCCTCGTGGAAAAACTCGGCTTCGCCTGGGATGAAGTGCACGACCTGGCCGAACAACTCGAACATGTGCAAGGCGACGACCTGGTGGACCGCCTCGACAACTTCCTCGGCCATCCCAAGTTCGACCCCCACGGCGACCCTATCCCCGACGCGCTGGGGCGCTGGGCTTTCCGGCCCCAATCACTACTTGCTACCCTGAAACCCGGCGACCGGGGCGTGGTAACCGGCGTGGACGACCACAGTCCCGCTTTTCTGCAATACCTCGACCAACTCGGCCTCACGCTTGGCGCGCAACTGGAATTGATTGAACGCGTTCCTTACGACCAATCGCTGCGCATCCGTACCCAGGACGGCCGCGAAATAACGCTCAGCGAAAAAGTCGGTCAGAATCTGTACATAAAGGTTTGAAGGTTTCTGGTTAGGGGGTTTCTGGTTATCACAACCCTCTAGTCAGAAACCTTCAAACCCTCTAACCCGGAAATATTATGAAAAAACAATTCGACCGCTCCCTGTCTGAAGTAAACAGCACCGTGGAAACCGACGTGAAAGGCGGTTTCTGGCGCCGTTTGTTCGCTTTCCTCGGCCCGGCCTACTTAGTGAGCGTCGGGTATATGGATCCCGGCAACTGGGCCACCGACCTGGCCGGCGGCAGCCGTTTCGGTTACGCGCTACTTTGGGTGCTGCTGATGTCGAACCTGATCGCCCTGCTGCTGCAAAGCCTGAGCGCCCGGCTCGGCGTGGTGGCGCGCCGCGACCTGGCGCAGGCTTCCCGCGAACTCTACCATCCGGCGGCAAATATTTTCAACTATATCCTGGCAGAAATTGCCATCGCTGCCACCGACCTGGCCGAGGTGCTGGGCATGGCCATCGGCCTGCAACTGCTGTTCGGTATTCCCTTGACCTGGGGAGTAGCCATCAGCGTACTGGATGCCTTTTTACTGCTGTTCCTGATGCAGTTGGGTATCCGGAAATTAGAAGCTTTTATTTTGGGGCTGGTGCTTATTATTGGCGGCGCATTTTTAGTACAAATGATACTGGCAAAGCCGGACGTTTCGGAAATGGCCGTCGGACTTATTCCCTCCATTCCCAACAGCGAAGCCCTTTTTATCGCTATCGGCATTATTGGCGCCACGGTGATGCCGCACAACCTCTACCTCCACTCCGCATTAGTTCAATCCCGCAAGATCAATCCCTCGCCGGAAGGTTTGCGCAGGGCCATCAAGTACAATATTATCGACTCGGCCATCGCGCTCAACCTGGCCTTGTTTGTCAATGCCGCCATCCTGATACTGGCTGCTGCCGTTTTCCACAAAAACGGCTACAACGGCGTTTCTGAAATACAGGATGCGCACCAATTGCTGGAGCCCCTGCTGGGTAAAAGCTACGCCCCGACGCTGTTCGCCATTGCGCTCATTGCCGCCGGCCAAAGCAGCACGGTCACCGGCACCCTTGCCGGACAAATCGTGATGGAAGGATACCTCGACCTGCGCATAGCGCCCTGGTTGCGGCGTATCATTACCCGTTTGTTGGCCGTAATCCCCGCCATTATTGCCATCAACCTTTTTGGCGAACACGCCACAGGCGATATGTTGGTATTGAGCCAGGTCATCCTGAGCATGCAACTGGGATTTGCCATAATCCCGTTACTGCACTATGTGAGCGACAAAAAAAGAATGGGCGAGTTTGCCATCGGCTTTTGGGCTAAAACAGGCGGTTGGCTCAGTGCCATCGTTATTGTGACCTTGAACGTGAATCTGGTGGTGGGTCAGGTGGGTTCCTGGATGCAAAGTGCCGGCGAGTATGCCTGGATCGTACAATTCATCGTACTGCCATTTTTGCTTTTTGCGGGTGGAATGCTGCTCTATATTGTGTTCAAACCCTTGCTGCGACCTGCACCACCACGTAAAATCCGGCTTCCGCACGGCGCTTTCAGCGGCATCACGGAAAGCCCGGCGCCGCAATACCGGGAAATTGCCGTTTCACTCGACTTCTCCGACGCAGATTCAAAAACACTTCAACATGCCCTGCATTTGGGTGGAAAAATGGCGCACTACGTCTTGTTTCACGCCGTGGAAAGCGCTGGCGCCTGGGTCATGGGCGCCGAAATACAGGATCAGGAAACCGGTATCGACCAGCAAAACATGAACCAGTACGCCGAACACCTGCGAGCGTTGGGTTATACCTGCGAAGTGGTGATCGGCTACGGCCGGGCCCACAAGGCTATCCCGCTTTTTGTGGCCGGCCGGCCAGTCGACATCCTCGTCATGGGCGCCCACGGCCACCGGACGATCAAGGACCTGATCTTTGGGGCGACCGTGGACGCGGTGCGCCATGCCGTCAGAATCCCGGTGCTGATCGTGCGATGAGTGGAGTGGCTTAAAAATAAGTGGCGGAAGTCGGTTCGGGCAACAGTCCGATTTGTTGTAATACCGAGGCTACGTCCCAAATGCGCCGGCTCCGGATGATCTTGCCGTCGCGCAGGCGGAAAAACGTGGAGCCCTGAAAAGTCACCGCTTTGCCGGTGGGCGGAATATTCATCAGCCGGCCCCGTTGGTGGCCGGTAGCCTGCCAAAAGAAAAACACCTGCTCGCCGTCGGCGCCCCATTCGAGCAGTTCCATCTTCAGGTCGGGGAAAGCCGTCAGGATATAGTCCAGCATACGTCCCACATCCTGCAAGCCGCCGGCAACCTTGCCTTCCGACAGGTCGAGCCCGTCGAAGTCGGGGTGATACAGGTCCATCAGGCGTTGTTTGTCGCGGGCATTCCAGGCGGCCATCAGCTCGTTGAGAAAGGTTTGGGTGCTCATGGGCAATTAAAAATTAACAAGGTGAACAAAAACGTATTTGGTAAAGGGCCCGGCTCAATGTCTTGAACGGTGGGTAGTATTTCACCCTACAAAAGTAGGGGGGCTTGCGCAAGGGGGTATGCCCAATATTTGGTCAAATCTTGTTCAAATTTTTGAAAGGCCCCGGCGCGTTCTATTTTTGCCGGAAAATGTAAAATCCATGTCCGTATCTGCTGCCGAAATCAGCGAACTATTGCGCCGCCGCCGTGCCATTTTTCCCAAAACATACCTGCCCGGGCGTCCGGTCGAACGCGCCGTGATTGAACAATTACTCGAAAATGCCAACTGGGCCCCCACCCACAAACGCACCGAGCCCTGGCGTTTTCAGGTGTTTCATTCTGCGGAAAGCCGCGACCAATTGGGCGACTATATGGCCGAATTTTACCGCAAAAACACGCCACCAGAATTGTTTTCCGAAGAAAAAATGATCAAAAACGGCGAAAACCCGCGGCGTTCGGGCGCCGTGATCGCCATTATCCTGCACCGCGATCCGGCGGAAAGTATCCCGGAATTTGAAGAAATAGCCGCCGTGGCCATGGCCGTACAAAATATGTGGCTTACCTGTACGGCCCTCGGCCTGGGTTGTTACTGGAGCACGCCCAAAGCCGCCCTCGAAATGCGGGAATTCCTCCACCTGGCGCCCAACGAGCGTTGCCTGGGGCTTTTCTACATGGGTTGGCACGACATGCCGGAGCTGCCGGGGAAAAGAGAGCCCGCGGAAAATAAGACGGTTTGGCGATAAGCATGAGTCACCCCGAATTTTGTAACAAAACAAATACAATATGACACAGGCAGTTT
>CALEYM010000090.1 GCA_937926185.1 uncultured Bacteroidota bacterium
CCGGATGAAACAAGTCAGGACCATGGCGAACTGAACGCGGAAGGACAACCTGCCTTGTTGCTTTCCGATGTTTTAATGGATCGTGCCCGGCAAATTGGTCGCGCGGGCAAGATTGTCATGATCCTTTTTTTGACCTTATGCGGGTTGTACACGGTGAATTTATTGGTAGACTTTTGGGAGTGGCAAACAACAAGATCCGGCGATTTTTATCTCCTGGAAGGGAATAATGCCTACCAGGTCTGGCGTTTTTGTTCTACAGCCATCATGGTTTATTTGTTTGTGCGTGGGGCCCGGGCAGGCTTTCAGGCCATGCGAAATATACATACCGGGAGCCGGTACGATGATGACGATGCCTTACTGAATGGGTTTGAAGGAATAAAGCCCATGCTGAAATGGTTTACGATCTGGGGTTCATTTTGGCTGCTGAGTGATCTGTTGGAAAAAATTTACCTTTGGAATACCCTGAATTAAACGGTCGGCCGGGAGGGAAAGATTATTTTTGCGGCCCAACTATTTCCCAATACGAATTTAATTGTCATGCCGATCCTCCGTATCTTATTATTGTCCGCAATATTATTTCTGTTTATTGGCTCTTGCAGAAAAAACGAAACCCCCGATCCGCCGGAATCTCCGGCGTTTGAACTCACTTTTCACAATACCTATCCACTCCCGGAGGTTGAATATGCCGTTTTCCTGTCGGATGAAGAAGGACTGATCCGCGCTTTCCGTTGGTTGCCGGGTGGCGACACCGCGCGGGTGGCAGTACCGGACGCAAAGGCCGGCGATGTATTCGACTGTACGGTAGCCGGCATCACCACGCTGAGTATTCCCGGAACGGGGATATTCGATACCACCGTGGTACTGACCACGTATACCAACCTGTCCGACGGTACCAACATTCACCTGCGCAGCCCTGATTTTGTTCAAACGACCGATCTGTATGTTGCCTTTACCAATTTCACCAGTCTGGATGCGGTCGTGGTGCCCGATGGTCTCACATTTGCCCAACCGCAGGCAGTGAACAATTACCAGGGACAATACCGGATATTGCACAGCGGCCGCTTCTGGCTGCGCCTGCGGATCAACGGCGAATCCGAATGGCGCTACGCATCGTTCGACGCCGCGAATACCCCCGCGGTGAACGTTACGCTCGATGCGGCGAGCCTGCCAGGGATTACCTCGCCGCCGGCTTCCGTCAGCCTGCCCTTTTTCGCCCCCTGGAGTTTCCGGATCGACCGGGTTATCGATGCCGGGCAGCAACAATTTCTGGCCATTGGCGATAACATCCCCATACCCGGCGGCCCCGTTCCGATTTTTGATCAACTGGACGTGTTCGAACCGCCAGACCCCTCAACCGGAACCTACCGGCTGCGATTGAGCGGAACCGACGTCGAGCCGGGGAGTTACGCCTATCACTGCGACCGTCTGGCAAGCCCCCTGCCGGCGACCATCCCGGCGCCCGCTTTCGATATTCAACCCACTACCGTCGCCGGCCCCCGCGTGGTTGCCGTAAAATGTATCGGCGCCTTCGACCTGCTTTCCCTTACCCGCGAACAAAAAGGCGCCGTGAATGTACGTTGGGAAGCCCTGGTAGCGCCCGCCGGCAACAACGGCATCGTCACTTACCGGCTACCCGATGTGCCCAAATATTTGAGCGACCGTTTCCCACAATTAAAAAGTTACGACAATTTCGGTCCGGCCGTACGGGTGCGCGCAGAAAATTACGACCTGTACAACGCTTTCCCGGCAGCCCTTGCCCCCCGCTTGTTGCAGGACGATCCACTGTGGCAGATGAAAGCGGGATATGTTGGGCGGGAAAGAGTTTTTTGAGTGATGAGTGATGAGCGATGAGTGATGAGTGTCACTCATCACTCAAAAACACTTGTCCGAAAGAAACCCCTTCGTCGTTCGGCGATAACTGACGGTGGAACAGCAATTCGAACTCGGGACGAAGCCATTCCAGCGCGAGATCGACCAGCAAAGCATTTTGCCACACGCCGCCGCTGAAAGCCAGGGTACGGCAGCCGTGCCGGCGCGCCTGCCGGCGGATGATTTCGATGAGCATGGCGTGAAACAGGGCAGCCGTTTTTTGTAATGAAGTGCCTTTCCCCCTTTCTTTAATCACTTGTTGCACAATAGTTTTTGTATGGGGTAGGGGAGTGTCAGCCAGTTCGTTTTCGGTAATGATGAACGGTTTCAACCCATTTGCCCTGAAATACCGCGCGGCCATCTGTTCGAGCAGCATGGCCGCTTCGCCTTCATAGCTCACCCGGTCGGCCACTCCCAGCAGGGAGGCTACACCGTCGAACAACCGGCCCACCGAGGTGGTTTGAAGCGGGGCCGACCGGGTAAGCATCTTTTGGTAAAGCGTCCACTCCTGGGAGCTGAATTTCGGTTCCAGCAGCGGGGCAGCGCCTTCCAGGCTGTGTGCCAGGCTCAGGGCAGAAATGCGCGGCTCGCGGGGCATTTTGTTGCCCAGGATAAAATCGAACGGGTCAAAGTGTGCTACCCGTTCGATCGTTTGTCTATTATAAACAAAGAATTCGCCGCCCCATACCTGGCCGTCGTCGCCGTAGCCGGTGCCGTCCCAAATGATGCCAAGCACGGGCGATTCAGATAATTTAGAAAGGGTGAAATAGCCATTTTCCGCTAAAACCGCGGCAAAATGCGCTTTATGATGCTGTACTTCCCGTACCGGTATTTGCCATTCATTGGCCAGGCGTTTTCCCAGTCGGGTGGAAAAATAATCCGGATGTTTGTCTACGATCAATACTTCCGGGCGTTGCCTGAACAAGCCCAGGAAGTGTTGCAGCGTGTGTTCAAACGCCTGCTGCGTATCGAAGCTCTCCAGATCGCCGAGATACTGACTGACGTATATGTTGCCCCGGGAATACCAGGTGAAGGTACTTTTTAGCGTGGCGCCAAGGGCGAGGACAGACCCCACTCCCGGCCCCCCGACCCGCGGTACGGGACAGGCCTCCTCTGAAGGGTGAAACCCCACCCCCACCCCCCCGACCTGCGGTACGGGACAGGCCTCCCCTAAAGGGGAGGGGAGACGTGG
>CALEYM010000091.1 GCA_937926185.1 uncultured Bacteroidota bacterium
CCAGCAGTCTTTGCTTTAATTCGCTGATTTATCCGGGAGAGCATCGCCGGTCTTTTCTCTGACGAGGCGCCCAACGTTCGCATTTCCCGAAAATTCCCGTATCTTTGCACTCAATTCACCAAAAGAAGATGCTTTTGCACACGAATCACGCAGTTTTTACCCAAAAACCGGCCCCGATGGTAACGATGTGTAGCGCACTTTTTCGGTACACATCAATTAAATTTAAAAATGAATTTTGACAATTTAGGGCTTTCCGAGCCCCTGCTTCGCGCCTTAAAAAGCGAAGGCTACCACACCCCGACGCCCATTCAGGCGCAATCCATTCCACTCATCCTTCAACACAAAGATCTGCTTGGCTGCGCGCAAACCGGCACCGGTAAAACGGCCGCTTTCGCCCTACCCATCCTGCAATTAATTGGCGAACACCCGACGGCCAAAGACGCGCCCCGCCGTATCCGCTGCTTAGTGCTTACCCCCACGCGGGAACTGGCCCTGCAGATCGGCGAAAGTTTCGACGCCTACGGCAAATACACCGGCCTGCGAAACCTCGTCATCTTCGGCGGCGTTGGCCAGAAGCCGCAAACCGACGCGCTGCGCCGGGGCACCGATATTCTCGTGGCCACTCCGGGCCGCCTGCTCGACCTGATGAACCAGGGCTTTATCAGCCTCGAACATATCCGCTGGTTCGTGCTCGACGAAGCCGACCGCATGCTCGACATGGGTTTCGTGCACGATGTGCGCCGCGTGCTGGCCAAACTGCCGGCCCGCCGCCAGTCGCTGTTTTTCTCCGCCACCATGGCGCCTGAAATCCTGAAACTGGCCTCCGGCATCCTCACCGACCCGGCCCACGTGGCCGTAACGCCCATCGCTACTACAGCCGAGACGGTGCGCCAGTCGATCTATTTTGTGGAAAAAAGCGATAAAAAGCACCTCCTGGTTCACTTGCTGAAAAACCCGGCCATCGAGTCGGCGCTGATCTTTACCCGCACCAAACACGGCGCCAACAAGCTGGCGAAGGAACTCGATAAGGCGGGCATTTACGCCGAAGCGATACACGGCAATAAATCGCAACAGGCCCGCGTACGCGCCCTGCAAGCCTTTAAAAACCGGGATATCCGCGTACTGGTCGCTACCGACATCGCCGCCCGCGGTATCGACATCGACGACCTGACCCACGTGGTCAACTACGAACTGCCCAATATACCGGAATCCTACGTGCACCGCATCGGCCGCACCGGCCGGGCCGGCGCATCGGGCATCGCCCTGTCGTTTTGCGACTCAGAGGAACGGGCATACCTGAAAGATATTCAACAACTGATCGGCCAGCAAGTGCCGGTAGCGGGCGGGCATCCCTACGAGCCGGCGAACACGGCGCACGTGCCCTTACTGCCGCCTAAAGGCCAACGCCCGGCGCCGGCTGTAAAAACAGCGCCCGGATTGCCGGCCCATAAATCTGTCCCAACGCCTAATACGAACACCGGCAATGCTAATCCGGCTTCCGGCAGCAAAAAACGCCGGCGCCGGTACGGCAACCGCTGGAGCAATAACAAAGGCGGCGCGTCGGCCTTGGCTCATTGAGTGATTGAGTGATTGAGTGATTTTAACACTCGAACGAAGATACGGCGCCGTAGGCGGCGTATGAAATAATCACTCAATCACTCAATCACTCAATCACTCAATGAACGTTCCAGGTCTGCCACCAGGTCTTCGGCATCTTCCACACCCACGCTGAGGCGGATCAGCGAATCCGTGAGTCCCACTTTCAGGCGTTCTTCTCTTGGAATACTGGCATGTGTCATGCTGGCCGGGTGACCGATCAGCGATTCCACGCCGCCGAGCGACTCGGCCAGGGAGAACAGGCGGGTGTTTTCCAACACTTTTTGCGCGGCTTCCAGGGTATTGTCTTTCAGGTCGAAAGACACCATGGCGCCGTACATGCGCATTTGTTTTTTGGCAACGGCATGGTTCGGGTGGTTTTCAAATCCCGGCCACACGACCCTTGCTACTTTCGGGTGGGCGGCGAGATAACGCGCGATGGTTTCGGCGTTTTCGCAGGCGCGTTGTACGCGCAGGTGCAGGGTTTTGATGCCGCGCAGGATCAGGAAACAATCCTGCGGCCCCGGCACGGCGCCCGAAGCGTTCTGGATAAAATGCAAGCGCTGGGCCAGTTCGGGGTCTTTTACGATCAGGCAGCCGTGCACCACGTCGGAGTGGCCGCCGATGTATTTGGTGGCGGAGTGTAGCACGATGTCGGCGCCCAGGTCGAGCGGATTTTGCAGATAGGGCGAAGCGAAGGTGTTATCCACGACCGTCAGAATATTATGCTTGCGGGCAATGGCGCACACGGCCGCTATGTCCACAATATTCAGCATGGGATTCGTGGGCGTCTCGATCCAGAGCATTTTGGTATCCGGGCCGATCTGCGCTTCCACTTTGGCGGCATCGTACATATCGATATAGCGGCTTTTCAGGCCCCAGGGACCAAAAACGCGCACCATCTGGCGGTAAGACCCGCCGTAGAGGTCGTTGACGGAAAGCACCTCGTCGCCGGTTTTGAGCAGTTTGATCACGGCGTCCTGGGCAGCCAGGCCGGAGCCGAAACATATCGCGTCGACGCCGTTTTCGAGGGCAGCCAGGTTTTTTTCCAGCACCGAGCGCGTCGGGTTTTGCGTACGGCCGTACTCGTAACCTTTGTGGTGGCCGAGGCCTTCCTGGGCGTAGGTGGAGGTTTGAAAAATCGGGGTCATAATGGCCCCCGTGGAAGGATCCGGCTCGATGCCGGCGTGGATGACTTTTGTTGCAAATTTCATGTGTCAGGGGAATGTTTTGTTCATTCGGGGGTAAAAAAATGATTTTTTCAAAAAATCATTTTTTTACCCCCGAATGAACAAAACATTTACAATTTTTAAACCGTGATGTTAAAATTAAGGCGGCAAATATAGGGCAAAATCATCGTGGAGCGCCCCAACCGGGAGGAACTGCTGGCCATCCGGCGGGGCGAGTATTTGTAAGAAGAACTGATTGAACGGGCTCGGCTGAAGTTACAGCGTATTGAAGCGTTATACGCGGTGAGCGTCTTGCCGGAGTTGCCGGACAGGGCCGCGATTGAGGCAGCGTTGATAGAAATAAGGGAGGCGTTTTGTTTTCAGAGGCTTTGAATCAATTTGCTATTTCAAATAGAATGGATTCTTGCTTTGAAGGAAGCTGCTATAGCCTTATCAGCATCTGCAAGGCATTCGCCGAGGGATTCACTCCAGGAGATTACAAACAATGCTTTTTGTTCATCTGTAAAATTACCCATCTTTTCGCTGAGTTCCAGCCA
>CALEYM010000092.1 GCA_937926185.1 uncultured Bacteroidota bacterium
TAAACCCTCTAAACCCTCTAAACCCTCTAAACCCTCTAAACCCTCTAAACCCTCTTTTAATGCGTCGCAAACAACAAAAATACAGCGCCAATATCACAGTAAACGGCACGGAGTTGCCGGTGGAAGTGGTGTTCGAACACCGCGGCGGGCACCGTTACAGTATTTCGCGCAAGTGCATCCGCATGCGTTTGCCACTGGGTTTGGCGGCGCCGGAGGTTCAAAGGCATCTGCTGGAGTTACAGAACTGGGTGGGTAAAGTGGCGGCCAAAAAAACGGCGCTGTTGCAACCGTTTACACCGAAAAGTTACCGTAGCGGCGATCCGATCACCGTGGGTAAGCGCCAGTACGTGCTGGATATCGTATCGGAGGAGCGCGGATCGCATACCGGCAAACTGATCGGCAACACCATTGCCTTGCGACTGAGCAGCCGGGCCTCGGAAGCCCAGCAGGCTAAAGCCGTACGCACGCTGCTTTCCCGGATCATAGCAGGCGATTTTCAGGCGGAAATTGAACAACGGGTTTTTTCCTGGAACCGCCGCACTTTCAACCGGCCCATCAAAGGTATATTTCTGAAATACAACCACTCCAACTGGGGCAGCTGCTCCCGCAACGGCAACGTCAACCTCTCCACCCGCCTGCTGTTCGCCCCTGAAGAAGTGCAGGACTATGTCATACTCCACGAACTGGCCCACCTCGTGGAACTCAATCACTCCGACCGGTTTTGGGCACTCATCGAGACCTTTATGCCGGATTACCGGGAGCGGGAAAAGTGGCTGAACAAACATGGGGGCTTATGCGATTTTTGATATGAAACCGGACATCAGCGATAAAAGCGACATTAAAATCTTAATAGACGCTTTTTATGAAAAAGTAAAAGCCGACCCCGTCATCGGCTATATTTTCAACGACATTGCCAAAGTCGACTGGCCGCGGCACCTGCCCGTCATGTACGACTTTTGGGAATTCCTGCTGCTTAACGGGAAAAATTATACTGGCAATCCTATCCAAAAGCATTTTGACCTGCATGGAAAACACCCGTTAAAGGCCGAACATTTCGACCGTTGGCTGCTCCTGTTTCAGTCCACCGCAGACGAGTTGTTTTCCGGACCCGTGGCCGAAGATGCCAAAAGCCGGGCGGCTGCCATTGCAGGCGTGTGGAAACCAAAATTCGTTCACCCGGGTGGCATTGGGAAGGTTTCCTGAGCTTTGGTGAAAACCCGCAAGGCTATTTGAGCAGCGCCTCAATCACCTTCCCAGTATTCCCGTTCGGCTCCATGATACGCAGCATGGCCGCCAGGGTGGGCGCGATATCAGTCACACTTACCGGCGCGAAAGAAGCGCCGGAAGGGACGCGCCAACCGTACCAAACCAGCGGCACGTGCGTATCGTAGGAATACGGCGACCCATGCGTGGTGCCGCCGTGGCTGAAGGTCTTATCATCGGCGTGCCAGGCGGGCTCCAGGTTGAAGATCACGTCGCCCGAACGGCGCGGGTGAATACCCCGGCGATGCTCGGGGGCATAAGGATAGTCGTCGGGCAATGCCATGAGGTCGCGGCGGCTCCAGGCATCGTACACGCCGGGCTGGGCGCGCAGGTATTTGACCAGCGCCTGCGCGGCGTCTTCCGACTCGATGCCGGCATCGCGCAGGGAAACGTGGTCGAGCCACACCTGCTGGTTGCTGGCTTCAAAAACGAAATCGCCCTTTTTGCCGAACTCGGTTTGAATGGCTTCGTTGAGCGGCATCTCCGCTTTACTTTCCGCATAAACGCCCGCGGGCACTTCCAGGTCTTCCAGGTGCACAGGCGTTTCAGCCCCACCGTGGTCCGAAGTCAGGAACACGAGCACATTGTTTTTTCCGAATTTTTGGTCCAGGTAGGTGAACAGGCGGGCCAGGTCGGCGTCGAGGCGCAGATAGGCGTCCTGGGTTTCTTCGGCATGTATGCCCCATTGGTGGCCGATGTAGTCGGTGGCGGAAAAACTCAGGCACAGGAAATCCGGCACAGCATCGGCGCCGAGTTCCATTTTTTCAATGGCTTCCAGGGCAAAATCGAGCGTGAGGCTGTTTCCAAAAGGCGTGAAGCGCAGCACGGTATAGCCGAATTTTTTCTTCAGGGCCGGCAAATCGTGCGGGAATCCACCGGGCATACCGATATATTTTCCGTCGTCGTACCGGTCCCAGCCGGCAAAACTTTCGTCGTAGGGTTGGGGTAGCAGGCGCGTCCAGGGCGTTGCCGTATACTCATCGGCCAGGCGGCGGGCATTAAAATCCTGCACCCATTGCGGCAGACCCAGGGAATCGGGGTAATACGTGGAAGTGATCCAGTTTCCGCCTTTATCGTCGAACCAATAGCAGGCATTAGGGATATGGCCCGCGGGCAGAATGCTCCCGCGATCTTTGAGACAGATACCCACCACTTTTGATTTGAAATTATTGGACAAACGCAGTTCGTCGGTGATGGTGGTGCTCAGCAATACCCTCGGAGAATGTTGCCCGACGCGTCCTTCTCCGCCCACGGTTTTTACCGCGGTGTCGGTGGTCACATAGCGGTGCTTGCCCCATTCGGGGTCCCACCATTCGTTGGCAATAATGCCGTTGACAGCGGGAGTAGTACCGGTGTAAATGGCCGCGTGGCCGGGTCCGGTATAGGTGGGCACGTAGTTAAAATGCGTGTTTTCACAGGAAAATCCTTCCCTCAACAGGCGTTTGAAACCGCCGGAACCATACTTATCCGAATAGCGATATAAAAAGTCGTATCGCATCTGATCCACCGCGATGCCGATAATGAGGCGCGGCGGCGCCGGGGCTTGCGCGGAAAGGGTGGCGGTGAAACTGGCAAAGAGCAGCAATGCAGGGAGGGGCAGGAATTTGTTCATTGTATCTGTAATAATGATGACTTCGAGGGCCGCAAAGATGCGGAATATCCCGAAAGCCGAAAAGCCGGAAAAATGATGAATAGGTTAATTTTGAGGCTGAAACTTTCAGGCTGCGCCAAACAGCGGCGCAGGTTGTTTTGTTTTATCCCCAAAAATTCAACGAACGGGATTAATGGAGACCCAAAGCGGAGATTTGTATCACAAACTCATCCTGGAACACAACCGTGCTCCCCTGTATTTTGAAAAACGTCCGGATGCCATGCGGGTGGTGGATGCCACGAATCCGTTGTGCGGCGACAAGTTTAAAATTTTCATGGATATTGAAAATCAAACGATTGTGCGCGCTACTTTTCACGGCTATGGCTGCGCGGTCTCCAAAGCCTCGGCATCCGTTTTAATGCAAAAGATACAAGGGCGGCCTGTTGCAGAGGCGCTGACATTAGTACGCGCATTTTTAACCCGGATTAATCCCGCCAGCCATGACGCGCAGCCTCCTGCGCCGCCGGATGAAGAAACGAAGGCTTTTCTTCCGGTAAAAAACTATCCGGGCCGTCTGAAATGCGCTACCTTAGCATGGGAGGCATTAGAGGCAGACATAAAGGACTTACAGCCTGCATAATATCAATCTGTGCCCCCGACCACTGCGATACATTTTAACTCTATGGCAATAGGCGTTGGCAGGCGGTCGATCCCCACGGTAGTGCGGCAGGGCTGGTTATCCCTGAAATATTCGGCGTAAAGGCGGTTAAAAGTATGAAAATCGCGTTCCATGTTGGTCAGGAAAACTGTCACGTCGATCAGGTCTTCCCAACGGGCGCCGCTGGCTTCGAGTACGGCGCGCACGTTGCGGAACACGGAGTGTGCCTGCGCTTCAAAATCAAATTCGGTGTAATTGCCCGCCGCACTGCGCTGCAATCCCGGCACGCCGTCGGACTGTGGATCGCGGGGGCCAATGCCGGAGAGAAACAATAGATTGCCCACCCGGCGTGCGTGCGGGTAAAGCCCCACTGGTTTGGGAGCGTTTTGCGCGTCGAATTTTTCAGAATAAGCCATGGTGGGATGTTTATGAGGGTTTATGAGGGTTTAGTTGGGGCAAAAGTAATAATCCGGGGCCGGGCGTGTTCAAAAAAGTATGTCATTGCGGTTTTCACAACGTAACTGAAACTGACATACTTTTTTGAACATGCTCCAGGGGCCAGGCTGTAACATTTAGATAACATTTGCCGTCTTCTTCGCATTACCTTCACTTTTTTAACTACCGGCTATGAAACAATTTATCCTTTTGTTCGCAATCTTTCTGCTAAGTATTGCTCTGGCGCCTGCTCAAAATGATGTCTTCCAAAACTTTATCGAAAAGCACAAACAAGACCAAGGTATTACTTACGCCTACCTGAGCAAGGATCTGTTCGAAGTAGTTACAGAAACCAATGTAAAAGAGAAAGACTGGAAGAAACTCCACAATGTGATCAAAAATATCGGCAGCCTGAGCATTCTTGCCGGCGACAGTATTGAAAACGCACTGTCACTGTACCGGGAAGCCCGGGGCCTCGTTGTTTCCGGCAACTTTGACGAACTGCTGACTGTACGGGATGCGGAGGCTAAGGTACATATCTGGGCCCGATCGGAAGACGATCTTATAACCGACCTTGTTCTGCTGGTGGGGTCGCCAGGTGAATTCGTACTGATTTGTTTTGCCGGCGCAATCGAACTGGGTAATATCGCCGAATTAGCGCACTTGTTTGAGGCCGGGGCCGCGGAAGAACTGGTTCGCAGTTCCGAGGCAGTCGCGGTGGAATTTTCCGTCAGTCCCAATCCCAACAACGGCGTGTTCAGGCTCAACTTTGACGGGCAGGACGACATGCCGCTCTTACTGAGCGTGATCGACCAGAGTGGCCGCCAGCTTTCGTCGATCCGCCTCGCGGGCGGCGTCGCACAGGAAGTGCGGCTTAACGATCTGCCATCAGGGAATTACTGGATACAATTGAAAACCCAAAAAGGGCGTATCGGTGTAAAACCCTTAAGGGTTATCCGGTAAATTTTTAAAAATAAGCAGTACCGAAAAATATGGAGATATGAAAATAAGTTGTTATCTTTGACATCTCCTTGTTAAGGTTTGGATTTGATCCAAAATATCCAACCTTTTTTAATCCGTTTGTTCGCTTGCTCATAATCGCCTGCTGTTCTTGGTACGTTCTGCCTAATGTTTTACCAAAAACGCAGATTATGATGAAAAACATTTCGGTACTTCTTTTGCTCAGCCTGCTTTTTGGGCTGTGTTTTCCGGTGAGCGGAATAGCCCAAAATGCTTCTGTCGGCGGCTTCGTGTGGGATGACCTGAATGCCAACGGACTTCAGGATACCCTTGAACCCGGCATAGCGGGCGTAGTAGTGGTGCTGGAAAACGGCGATTCCACGGTAGCCAATCAGGCAACTGATTCCACCGGACATTACCTGTTTTCAGGCCTCGCAGCCGATTCTTTCAGGCTCGAATTTGTCAATCCAGGCGGGTTGTTTTTTACCCTGCAAAACGTCGGCGCCAACGATTCTATCGACAGCGACGCCGACAACAACGGTTTTGTCGGTTTTTTTGCCCTGGCCGACAGCCAGGCATTGGATTTCGACGCCGGCTTTAGCGCAACGCCCCTGTTTTGTGCGATCAGCGCATCTGTCGATTCGGTGCTGTGCAGCGACAACAACACCCCCGCCGACACGACCGACGACACCTTTACTTTATTGTTGAGCGTCGCCGGCGGTGTTGGAACCTGGCATGTGCCGCCCGATACCACCTTGTTTGCGTACGATTCGGCGTTTGTTTTCGGCCCATTCCCCATTAGCGGCGGCCCGCTAACGCTGATCATTGTGGACAGCGGCGACTCCACCTGTACCGATACCGTGATGATCGCGCCGCCGCCGCCCTGTTCAACCGTTGATACCTGCGCTACACCCATCACGGCCACCGTTGGCGCTGTTACCTGCGATAACAACGGTACGCCTAACGACGCCACCGACGACGTTTTTACCTTCCAACTGACCGTCACGGGCGGCACGGGTACCTGGAGCGCTTTGCCCGACACGATCGAATTCCCGTATGACTCCACCTTCATTTTCGGGCCCTTCCCCATCAGCGGCGGCCCCGTTTCGCGCGTCGTGACCGATAATGCCGACGCCCTGTGCTCCGATTCCGTGACCGTCGACCCGCCTGCCGTATGCTCTTGTCTGACGCCTATTTCCGCCACCTTCAGCGACGTGGTTTGCAACGACAACGGAACGGGCAATGATTCTACCGACGACGTTTTTACCTTCAAACTGACCGCTACCGGCGGAACCGGAACCTGGAAGGCCTTGCCTGATACCGCGGCAATTCCATTCGACTCCGCGGCAACGTTCGGCCCCTTCCCCATCAGCGGTGGCCCGCTTACTTTTGTCGTACAGTCGAATTCTGATACCTTTTGCGTCGATTCCGTGGTCGTTACACCGCCCGCGCCTTGCTCGGTGCCGGTGATAGCCTGCGACGTGAAAGAGATCGGCTGTATCAGGTTTGAATTGCTCGGCATTACGCTCGACTCCGCCAAAAGACGGACGTATCAGATGCAGGTAACCAACAACTGCGACAATAAACTGATCTACGCGGCCTTCCAGTTGCCCAAAGGGATCAAGGCCAAGGCGCCGGACGACGGTTCGGTGTACACGGCGCCAAGCGGCCGGGAGTACGAGGTGCGCAACCCGAATTTCAGTCCCTATTATTCGATACGGTTCAAAACCACCACCGACAGTATCAGCAGCGGCCAGTCCGACATCTTCGAATATACCCTGCCTGCGCAGGCGCAACCCACGTACATTCTGGCGACTGTCCGGGTTTGGCCTAAAATATTTTATCAGGCACACCTCAATACATTCGATTGCGACGACGCGCAACCGAAGTTCCTCAAAGCGACGCCATCCAAACTGCAATCACAGGTGACGACCCCGCCGGGAGTAACTCCGGGCCCGGGAAAAGATCCCGGCACTCCAGTATCTGCTACGCCGCAAATGCAGGTTTACCCGAATCCGACTACCGGTGGCGCCGTTAACGTACACCTGGCCGACTGGACAGGCCAAACTGTTGAAATCCAATTGTTCGACGGATACGGCAAAATGATCCTGACTAAAACGACGGTAGCGGGCGACGTGCCGTTTGAACTGGAACTCCCCGCCGGGCTCGATGCCGGAATTTACTGGGTGCGGATGATACCGCCAACCGGTAAGCCTCAGCTGCAGCAATTGGTACTGCAGTGGTGAACCGTTTTTTAGAGAGGATCGACGGGATTCGCAGGATTGCATTGTGCATTCATCCTGTAAATCCCGTCGATCCTGTCTAAAAAACGGTTCGGAAAGCGCTATATTTCAGACGCAATTTCGTCTCAGGCGGTTGAATGGATTTCAGAATTAATCGTTGAAACGCGGGAAATCAGTCTCGTTTACACCCCTTTCACAATATTTCCCGATTAAACCGGTTTATTTTGGCGCGCTCAAATGTTAAAATGTTCCGCCAACGCGCTGAAAATATGAAACGATTACTGCTTATCCTGTTGCTTTCCGCCCTGGCTGCCGCCGGTGCAAGCGCACAATGTATTGCCGGCAATTGCCAGAATGGCCAGGGCACTTACGTTTATCCCTCCGGGGCCAAGTATATCGGCAATTTCCGAAACGGTGAAATCCACGGCGTCGGGGTGTGTTATTACACCGACGGCAGCAAATACAGTGGCGAATGGAAAAGCCGCTATCCCGACGGCAAGGGTACCAAAACCTATTCCGACGGCACCAAAAGGACGGGGATGTGGAAAAAAGGCAAACCGGTGGACGACCAGGGCAACATCCAGGATGAATACATCGCCGGCAAAAAAGAAGAGCAGCAGGACGACGGCACCAATATACAATCGGGATGCCTGAGCGGCGATTGTAAAAACGGAACAGGCGTTTTTGCCTATCCCGACGGCAGCAAATACGAAGGGGCGTTCCAAAACGGCAAGTTTGAAGGGAACGGTACTTTTTATTTTGCCAACAACGACAAATACGTCGGCCAGTTTAAAGAAAATTATCCGCACGGCGCCGGCGCCCGTTACCACGCCGACGGTACGGTGGAAAACGGCGAATGGCGCGAAGGCGAGTTTGTCGGCTCCAGTCTGATCGAAAGTGGAAAGGTCGGATGTATTCAGGGCGATTGTGCCGAGGGCAAGGGAACCTATATTTTTAAGGAAGGTTCCGCCAAATATGTCGGCGATTTTAAAAGCGGCCAGCCGCACGGTTTCGGCATCTGTACCTACGCCAACGGCGACCGGTACCGGGGCGAATGGGCCGACGGCGCTTTCATGGGCAAAGGCACCCTTTACCTGCGTGACGGTACCGAGGTGACCGGATACTGGCGCGACGGCGAGTTTATCGGCAAAGACCAGCCCATCGATTATCAGCCGGTCTTCACCCAACCGTCTCCGGCGCCTCCGGTAGATGTCGATATCAAAGTCTGGGCCGTGGTTATCGGCGTCGCTTCCTACGACCACATGCCCGTGTTGCGCTACACCGACGACGATGCCTACCGCTTCTATGCTTTCCTGAAAAGCCTGGAAGGCGGCGCCCTGCCCGACGAACAAGTCCGCATCCTGATCGACGAAGAAGCTTCCCGTGAAAATATCATCGGAAATGTGACTGAAATCTTCAATAAAGCCGGTGCAAACGACCTGGTTATTTTTTATTTCTCCGGTCATGGCCTCAACGGCTCCTTCCTGCCCATCGACTTCGACGGTTACAACAACAAAATCAACCACGAAGAAATCGCCGGCCTGTTCAACAAATGCAAAGCGAAATACAAACTCTGCTTAGCCGATGCCTGCCACTCCGGCAGCCTGTTCGCCATGCGCTCCGGGGAAGGCGAACCCGCGCTTGCGCAGTATTATCAGTCGCTCTCCAAATCGGTGGCCGGCACCGCGCTGATCATGTCATCGAAGGCAGAAGAAACGTCGCTGGAATCGGCCGGTTTGCGGCAAGGCGTGTTCAGCCACTTTCTGATCCGGGGGCTAAAGGGTGAGGCCGATAAAAACAAAGACAAAATCGTGTCCGTGCAGGAACTGTATGATTTCATCTACGACAACGTCCGAACCTACACCGGCAACCGCCAGAGTCCGGTCATAAAAGGCACCTACGATCCGGCCATGCCGGTGGCGGTGCAGCGTTGAAATCACTTGAATTTGTTATAATTTCTAAATTTTTTGCAAAAATTCAAGC
>CALEYM010000093.1 GCA_937926185.1 uncultured Bacteroidota bacterium
GGGTGCCTGTTGAACTTCGGTAAAATTTTTATTCGATGAATACGCAGAATTTCCAAGTTTTAAAACCTTGGAAAGTCTAAAGCCGTATCTTTGTCCCGCCCAGGCGATTGTCGCCAACACCACCACCACCACATCGTATCACCTAACCATTTAAAACAACTCATAATGCAGGAAGTTGGATTTAAAAACCCTGCGGCCTCGCTCGACACGCTCGGGTTGAAAGGCCTGAAAAAGGCGTATTGGAACTTTGGCCCGGAAGAACTCGTGGAACATTCTATTGCCAAAGGAATGGGCCAACTGGCCGACAGCGGCGCTTTGGTCATTAATACCGGCGAATTCACGGGCCGGTCGCCAGAAGATCGCTTCATCGTGGATGACAGCATCACCCGGAACAAGGTACATTGGGGTAAAGTGAACAAACCTTTCGACCCCAAAAAATTCGATCAACTCTGGCGCAAAGCCTGCGCTTATCTGCGGAAAAAAGAAGTGTACGTGCGCGACGTCATGGCCAATGCCAGCGCCGATCCGGAGTACCATCTGAACATTCGCGTGGTGACCGAGTATCCCTGGAGCAACCAGTTCGCTTACAATATGTTCCGCCGCCCGGACAGAGAAGATTTACTTCATTTCGATCCTGCCTGGACGGTGCTCTGTGTCCCCGGCTTCAAAGCCGATCCTGAAACGGACGACACCCGCCAGCATAATTTTGCCATTATCAATGTGAAGAAAAAACGCCTGCTGATCGGCGGCACCGGCTATACCGGCGAAATTAAAAAAGGTATTTTCTCGGTGATCAATTTCATTTTGCCCATCAAAACCAATGCCCTGCCGATGCACTGCTCCGCCAATGTGGGGCGCAACGGCGACATTGCCCTGTTCTTCGGTCTGTCGGGTACCGGGAAAACCACCCTCAGCGCCGACTCCAACCGTCCGCTCATCGGCGACGACGAGCACGCCTGGAGCGATGCCGAGGTATTCAACTTTGAAGGCGGCTGCTACGCCAAAACCATCGACCTGACCGAAGAAAAAGAACCGGATATTTTCCGGGCTATTCGCCACGGGGCCATCCTGGAAAACGTCGGATTTCTGGAGCACTCCCGCACGGTCAACTACGCCGACCGGAGTATCACGGAAAATACCCGCGTTTCCTATCCTATCCATTTCATCTCCAATGCCGTGCCTACCAGCAACGCGCACGGAAGTCCGAAAAATATATTTTTCCTTGCCTGCGACGCTTTCGGCGTTTTGCCGCCCATCAGCAGGCTGACTACCGAGCAGGCCATGTATCACTTCGTGAGCGGATACACGGCGAAGGTGGCCGGTACGGAAATCGGTGTTAAAGACCCGAAAACAACCTTTTCCGCCTGCTTCGGCGCGCCGTTCCTGCCGTTGCACCCAACGAGGTACGCCGACATGCTGGGCAAAAAACTGCGCCAAAGCAAAGCGAACGTGTGGCTGGTCAACACGGGTTGGAGCGGCGGCCCTTACGGCGTGGGCAGCCGGATCAAACTGGCCTACACCCGCGCCATGATCACCGCCGCCCTGAACGGCGACCTCGATCACGTACAGTACGAAACCCATGAAGTTTTCGGCCTGGCCATGCCCAGACACTGCCCGAACGTGCCGGACGAAATCCTCAATCCGCGCAACACCTGGATCGATAAAAATGCGTACGATGCCAAGGCCAATCAACTGGCCAACGAATTCGTCCGGAACTTCGAAAAATTCGCCGATGAGGCCAAGCCGGAGATATTGGCAGCCGCGCCGAGGGTATTGGAGGTGGTATAAATCACCAAGAGCGTTTATTCCTTAAAGTTGTATTAAAGTACTCTACATTTGCCCGGTCAAAACAAAACTCGGCCAATGAAAATTTTCTGCTACACCGCTCTCTTGCTCGCGGCAACCCTGTTCGGAAGTCAATGTAAAAACACCAGATACACGCCGGAAAGCCTGCCGGAAGACCGGCTGTTGTTCGGCGAAGGCGGCGGTTTTGCCGGCATTGAAACCACTTATGCGCTGCTCGAAAACGGCCAGATATTTAAGTTCGATTCCAAAGCGCCGGCGCCGATGGAAATTGGCGGCACAAAGAAAAAAACTGCCAACCGGCTGTTTGAAACGGCGGAGTCGCTGGGTTTGCTGACGCTTGAGTTTAAACATCCGGGAAATATTTATCAGTTCATCGAGTTTCAGGATGACGGTAAAAAAAGTCGGGTTGTGTGGGGCGACAAGGATCATCCTCTCGATTCGAAAATTGCTGACTTATACCAGCAACTCACGCAGATTACAGACAAAGCAAAATAGGTATAGGCAGGATCGGCAGGATTTACAAGATCGAGCGTAAAATGATCCTGTAAATTCCGGCGACCCTGCTCAATTAAAATTTAACATGAATAATTTCCGTCTCCCCGCCCTGCTTCTTGCAGGGCTTTTTGCACTGGTATCCTGCCAGCAAAAAACCGAAAAACCGGCAGAACAGACCACTACTCCCACCGCCAACCGCGTCATACTCGATACTTTCGCCGACCTGCAAATCCTGCGCTACGAACTGCCAGGATGGAACCAACTCAGCCTACGGCAAAAGACGTTTATTTACTACCTGGGCGAAGCCGCCCTGGCAGGCCGGGATATCATCTACGACCAGCACTGCAAATACAATCTGGCTATCCGGAAAACACTGGAAGCCGTCCATAACACCTACAAGGGCAACCGGAATTCAGCTGACTGGAACGCTTATGAAGTCTACGCCAAACGTGTCTGGTTCAGCAACGGCATTCATCATCACTACAACGAAACCAAGTTTTTGCCCGGTTTTTCTAAAGAATATTTTGCAGAACTGGTAAAAAACAGCGACGCAAAGGCATTGCCCTTACTGCCTAATGAAGATGCCAATGTTCTTATCGCCAAACTTACCCCGGTGATGTTCGATCCCGGCGTTTTAGCCAAACGCACCAATAAAGATGAAGGCGCAGACATTGTGAAAGAATCGGCGGTCAATTTTTATGAAAATGTGACAGCAGCACAGGTGGATGAATATTACCACAAACAATTACAGGCTGCCGGCAAAAATGCGCCCATGGTCGGCCTGAATTCCAAACTGATCGCCGACGCCAACGGCAAACTGACTGAACTGGTATGGCGAGCCGGCCCAAACAGCATGTACGGCGCCGCCATCGATAAGATCGTGGCTAATCTGGAAAAAGCTATCCCGTATGCCGAAAACGAACAGCAGAAAAAAGCCATCCAACTGCTGATTGAATACTACATAACCGGCGATCTGAAGAAATTCGACGAATACAATATCGCCTGGGTACAAGATACGGCCAGCACCATCGATTTTATCAATGGTTTTATCGAGGTATATCACGATCCCAAAGGTTATAAAGGCGACTGGGAGGCCGTGGTGCAGTACAACGACCCCGATGCCACCCAAAAAATGGCAGTCGTGAGCCAGCATGCCCAATATTTTGAAGACAACAGCACCATTCCGGCTGCCTACAAAAGGAAAAGCGTAAAAGGCGTTTCGTACAGGGTAATCAACGTAGCGATGGAAGGCGGCGATTGCGCTCCCTCCACGCCCATCGGCATCAACCTGCCCAACTCTAATTGGATCCGGGCTGACTTTGGCTCCAAATCGATCAGCCTCGACAATATCGAAAATGCATACGCCAAAGCGGGCGGCGCGGCTGCCACGGCCGAATTTGCCAACGACGCCGAAGAAGTGGAACGCTCCAAAAAATACGCCGAAGCCTGCGGCAAAATGCACACCGCGTTGCACGAGGTGATCGGCCACGCCAGCGGTCAGCTCAAACCGGGCATGAAAGAACCGCACATCACGCTCAAACATTACGCCAGCACCCTCGAAGAAGCCCGGGCCGATTTGGTGGCTCTGTATTTTATGCCCGATCCGAAACTGGTGGAGTGGGGTCTGCTCCCGGATAAGGAGGCTTACAAAGCGGAATACGATCAGTATTTGCGCAACGGCATCCTGCAGCAACTTCGCCGCATCCAGCCCGGCGACAACATCGAGGAAGATCACATGCGCAACCGTCTGCTCGTTGCTTCCTGGGTATTTGACAAAGGTAAAGCCGAAAACGTGGTGGTACGGGAAGTGCGCAACGGCAAAACCTACCTTGACATCCGCGATTATGCCAAACTACGCGATTTGTTCGGTCAGTTATTGTCGGAAATCCAACGCATCAAATCGGAAGGCGATTTTGCGGCTGCCAGCAAACTGGTGGAAGGCTACGGCGTAAAAGTGGACGCCGAACTGGTGAAAGAAGTTAAAGGCCGCTATGCCAGCCTGCCTACCAAGCCCTACTCCGGATTCGTGCAGCCGCGGTTGGTGGCCGTCACCGACGCCCAAGGTAATATCACCGACGTGAAAGTGGAACTGGAACTGGATTTTGTGAAACAGATGCTGCGGTATGGGAAGGAGTACGGGTTTTTGCCGGTTTACAACTGATACGGCCGACCCGGCAGCCACCTCCCTACCTTTTCACAATACCGCTCATACCCTTCCCCGAATTGCCTGCGCAAATACGGCTCCTCGTACAACCGGATAAATAAATTAAAAAGCAAAAAAACGAGGCCCGTATAACCCAATAGCGGCATCGACTCAAAGAGCAGCGTTTCCCCCAGTAAAACGGTCGTAACACCGAGGTACATCGGATTGCGTACATAGCGGTACAACCCGGAGACGACCAGGCGCCGAGCCGGATCGACGGGGGAGAGCGTGCCTTTGCCTTGCGTGGCAAAAGCGTAGATGCACCACAATAGAATACAAGCGCCGGCTCCAATGAGCAGCATCCCGCTCCATTGAAACCGGCTCCATTGGTGGATACCGGAACCCACCCTGGACAAAATGATCCATGGCAGCAGCATGCTAACTGTTCCCGGGCAAATTATGACCCACAAAAGGCTGCGCAGAAATAGCCACATGATCAGATGTTTTTTTCCCAGGTCAAAAAAACGAATAAGCATTGGTTTGTGAAAAATTTTTATTTTGGAATATTGGGCATCGCTGTACATTCGCCGAATAAAACCAATTCATTAATCACTCAAGCCGCGCGGTAAACAGAACTCCGGGAACAGAAAAAACATTTATTTTTTCACCTAAAACAGTACTGTTATGAACACCCGTGTTTTACTTGCTGCACTGGCCGGTGGCGTGGCCATATTTCTTTTGGGATGGCTTGTCTATGGTATTCTCTTAATGGATACAATGCGATCCATCAATCCGCAGGTTGAAGGCTATGAAAAAACGGAGCCGCAATTGTGGGCTATCGCGCTGAGCAACCTGGTTTGGGCACTGTTCTATGCCCTCATCTTCGATCGTTGGGCGGGCATTTCCACTTTTAAAACCGGGGCCATTGCCGGGGCCTGGATGGCTGGTCTGCTGGCCTTAAGCATCGATTTGTATTTCATTGCGGCCACAAACGTAATGAGTATCAATGGCTTATTGCTGGACGTAGTCGTGAATATAGTGATGGGCGCGGCGTTGGGTGGCGTTGTTGGCCTGGTATTAGGTTATCGGCAAGGCAGCAAGTAATTTTTTACCAGAAAACTGTACTCATTCTCCGCCAAACCGCTCGCCCAGCCGTTTTTTCAACGCCAGCATTTCGTCGCGCAGCTGTGCGGCGGTGATAAAATCCAGGTCTTTGGCCGCTTTTTTCATTCGTGACTCTGTTTCGGCGATCATTTTTTCCAGTTGACTGCGCGAAGCATAAGCGACGATGGGCTCGGCGGCCAAACTTGGTTTTTCGGCTTCGACGTAATACTGGGTTTGTTCCACACTGCGAATGTCGAGAATGCTGCGTTGGGCCATAATCTCTTCCCGGGTCCGGGTGACGGTAGTCGGCGTAATACCGTGTTCTTCGTTGTAAGCCATTTGCGCCAGGCGGCGACGGTTGGTCTCATCAATCGTATTGCGCATGGCATCGGTCATCTTGTCGGCGTAGAAGATGACAAGGCCATGCGCGTTGCGCGCCGCGCGTCCGGCGGTTTGTGTAAGGGAGCGCATATTGCGCAAAAAACCCTCCTTATCTGCGTCGAGAATAGCCACGAGCGATACTTCCGGCATGTCGAGCCCTTCGCGCAGCAGGTTTACGCCGACGAGCACGTCGTACTCTCCGAGCCGCAGGTCGCGGATGATCTCCACCCGTTCCAGCGTCTCTACTTCTGCGTGGATATACCGGGCGCGGATGCTCAGGCGCAACAGGTAAGCAGTCAGTTCCTCGGCCATACGTTTGGTGAGCGTGGTCACCAGCGTTCTTTCGTTCACCGCAACCCGCTTTTGTATTTCTTCCATGAGGTCGTCGATCTGGTTCAACGATGGGCGCACCTCGATGGGCGGATCGAGCAGGCCGGTAGGGCGCACGAGTTGTTCGACCACCAAGCCTTCCGTTTTTTCCAACTCGTAATCGGCCGGCGTGGCGCTGACGAACACGACCTGATTGATCAGGCTTTCGAATTCTTCGAAACTCTGCGGGCGGTTGTCGATGGCCGATGGCAGGCGGAAACCCCAATTCACCAGCGATTGTTTGCGCGCGCGGTCGCCGCCCCACATGCCGCGTACCTGGGGGATGGTCACGTGGCTTTCATCCACGATCATCAGGTAGTCGTCGGGAAAGTAGTCGAGCAGGCAAAATGGGCGGGCGCCGGGTTCGCGGCGGTCGAAGAAACGCGAATAGTTTTCGATACCGCTGCAGTAGCCCAGTTCCCGGATCATTTCAATATC
>CALEYM010000094.1 GCA_937926185.1 uncultured Bacteroidota bacterium
TGATGCCGCATTGCGTCCGGGTGATCGGGAAGGTGGCGGAGGAGGCCTCCAGTTTGTCGCCCTCGATGGTCATTTTCACGGGGATGTTTACCGGCTGCGTTTTGTTTTTAATGGTCAGATTGCCGCGCACCACCCAGTTGAAGGCAGGCAAGTTGCTGGGCAGCAATTCGGTGATGACGAAAGTGGCCCACGGGAATTTTTTTACTTCAAAAAAATCTTTGTCCTTCAGATGCGATTCGAGGTCGCGTTTTTCGCCTGCGTCGTTGAGGTTGGTAACGGCGATGGAGCCCATGTCGAGCGTAATGTTGCCGCTGAGCAGCCTGCCCTGATTGACCAACAGTTCGCCGCCGGAAACTTTGATGGTTCCGTTGTGCGGATCGCCGAGCGCTTTTTTGCCCTGCCAGAATACGGCGCCTTCGGTAACCGTAAACGGTACGGCGCCTTCCGTTGGAACCGGCTCCACGCGCACAGTGTCGGGCTTGTACGTCGGTTCCGTTTCGGATTTTAGCGGGGCGTCGTTTTTACAAGAATAAAAAATGGATCCGGCGAGCAATACCGCGAGCAAAGGGAGGGATACTTGTTTCATATTTGTGGCAAACGGTTGAAAAACGGCGCAAAAGTACGCGGAATGAAAAAAGATTGTCGTGTGGGCAGCACTTTTACTGCTTGCGCGTTTTTTTGCACATCTACTCTTTACGCGACATGCTATTCCCTGGTCTGCACCGATGGTTTTTCCGCGCGGCGCCTGTTGAGCGCAACGTTTACGAAACTTCAAAAAGCTTCGTAAACGTATTCCCCGCGGCCCGGTGGTTTTTCATTTCTGCCCTATCGGTAATTGCCTGCACGGCTTGCCATAAGCAAAGTACGGACGACCCGGAGATCATCGTCACTTTTCCGCCGGAATTCACCGTCGATCTTTTTGAGCGACGCGACGACAGCACCGGCGCGCCGGTTTTTGGACTTTGGGTGGAAAGTATCGCCGGATTTGACTGCGGCAATTACAGTATCGAATACACGGTAACGGTTTCAGGCAGCGCTATCGCCGTTCAATTGCTGAAGGTACGCGAGCCGGATACCTGCCTGGGTGAGCCGGGGCCTGCCCGCGCATTTTGGCCCATTGGGCCTCTGGCCGACGGCGCGTATGTCTTCACCTTTACGCTCGGCCCTGTGATCGCGAATAAAGGTACCCTGAGCGTTACGGAGGGGCGTTACGAGTTGTCATTGCCCAACGCGCAGGGAATCGATTTTCAAAACCGTATTTTGGAAACCATACCGGACCATTACATCTGGGGATTTGCGCTTGCTCCCGCCGAACCCGACCTGCCGGTGGCCGATGCGTTTATTGCCGGTTTGAAACCCTTGACGGGCGAGCCCGACCTGCCTCCCGGTTACTACGGGTATTTTACCGTGAGCGGCACAGGGCAGTATTTTTTTCACAAGAGTATCGCACCCGGCATACAGCACCGGCCGTTTTTGCGCCGGTTAAACGTGGCGCCGGATTCTGTGCGTGGCCTGCTGCATAGCTTTCGGGATGATCCGGGAAAACCCCTGAAGATACAGTGTTTTTCTACTTACGGCGTGTTGTGATTTAATTCTTGGACTTGTCCCTGAAAGACACGATAAACGGCGATTCCATGTCACCCTTATTGCTAAGCGAATACATGAATCCGTCCTCCACGTAAAGGGTTTTGACAAATCCCTGCCGCAAATTTTCATCGTGGTACAGGTCGACGCAGACAATGCGGCCATCGTACAGGGCCATTACATCGGGTACAAGGGTGTGGCCGATGACCATACGTTTGGCGCCGGCGAATTTGAGTATTCTATTAACCTCCTGTTCGTTCAACTGGTTTTTAGCGGCGCCCCGGTACCAAAATATCCCTTCGCGGGTATCGAAAATGATACGCGCCAGCGAGTCTGTGATCTCGTCGTCGGGTTTGCCGAGATTTTCCCGCGAAATCCTGTTGATGTCGTTGATGCTCAGATAAGTACCGGCGAGGGCGGGGCTGATCCCGGCATGGCAAAACACGTAGTCGCCGATTTTTTCGACGGCGTTTTTGGTGCGCAGCCAGCGGCCGAGTTCGCTGTGGTCGTCGAACCAAAGGGAATAATCTTCCCCGATCAGTTGGGCGTTTTGTTTGTATTTATTGCGGACGTAATCGTAGTAACCGGCCAGGTTCATGATTTCATGGTTGCCGAGGATGAAATGTACCTTTCCGCCGGCGGCTTCGGCTTCGTATTCCAGTTTATAGATCAGCCACAGACACTCGGTAACATTCAGACCGCGGTCGAAAAAATCGCCCAGCAGCACCAGGTGCCCCGTGCCGAAAGTCCATTCAAAATAGGGGCCCATCACTTTGGCGCCGGTAAGCATCAGTTTCAGGGCTTCAAAATTACCCTCGATATCTGACAGTACCAGCATTTTTGCCGGCAGCGGGTACTGGTCTTTTTCGATGCGGAGTTTGCTTTTCAATTGAAAGGAAAACTGGTCGCCGGTTTGCGGCAGCTTGCAGGTCAGCAAAAACTCGTCGCGTTTGATATATTGTTTTACGCGCACCACATTGGCAGTGTCTCTGCGTTCAATGGACTTGACAACGATATTTTTACCCCGGTAAAACACATGGGGGCCGTCGGCGTCCGCTTTGGAGTTGTCGACGGGCGGGTCGCCTGCATAAAGCCCCAGGGGCAGCAAGGCAGGCAAAGCAATACGAACTAACGATTTCAGTAACATGAGCAGAAGGCAAAACTAACAGGTCAGGAAATTAAACGGAAAAACGGCGCTTTTGTCACAAACTGACGGAGCCGCCGCCCTAAAAGCTGCACGGGCGCTTCGGATCGCGGCGCAAATATAATTCCTTTTTTTGTAAAAAAATGGCGGTTCATGGTAAAATGCCACCATGTAAAGTTGCTATACTGAAATAATATTTTGCAAAAAAGGCAACTTTCCCAAAATAAAAAAGGCCGGTGTTTTGCAGTTTTTTAACAAAAGCGGAATAATCAACGCAGATTTGCGGCTAATAATTATCCCACTTCTTTTTCTTACATGGAACTTGCGTTGCTGTGCGTTTTTGCTTTTCTGGCCGGATTTATCGACAGCGTGGTTGGCGGAGGCGGCTTGGTACAGGTGCCGGCCTTTTTTGTTTTATATCCCCAGTTATCGGTGCCCAATATTATCGGTACGAACCGTCTGGCTTCGGCGGTCGGCACCTCCGTGGCGGCCTGGAATTATGCCCGCTCGGTGCGTATTCCGTGGCGCATCGTTGTGTACGCCGGCCTGGCCGCTGCCGTTTGTTCTTATTTCGGCGCTACCCTGCAAAGCATGTTGCCGTCGGATCTGCTGAAACCCATCATACTCGTACTGATCATCGCGGTAGCCGTGTATAGCTATCGCAAAAAAGACCTGGGGCAGCACGAGCGGTTCCGTTTTCCCGAAAAGCGGATACCCTGGATGGCGGCTGCTATCGGCGCCACGCTCGGTTTTTACAATGGATTTGTGGGACCAGGAACCGGCAGTCTGCTCGTCTTCAGCTTTGTGAGTCTGATCGGATATAATTTTCTTTCTTCGTCGGCCATTTCAAAAGTAGTGAATGTGATCGCCGACGTTTCGTCGCTGATTTTTTTCCTTACCCATAAATACGTTTTGTTTCATCTGGCCCTGCCTATGATGGCGTGCAACGTGGCCGGCTCTTACGCCGGCAGCCAGATGGCAGTATTGCGCGGAAACGCATTTGTCCGCCGGGTATTCCTGGTGGTGGTGGCAGGGATCATTGCCCGTTTTGCCTGGGATGTACTTTTTAAAGGTTAGCGGGTTGCGGGTTGCGGGTTGCGGGTTAGCGGGTTGACGTCAACCCGCAACCCGTTATCCCGCAACCTTATTTTTTCTGACATTTGCTTCTTTTCAAACGCTCCACACATTATGCGGCATATTATTCATCTGTTTGGTGCGCTCGCACTGTCCATGAACCTTACCGCTCAGCCGGAAAAATGGACGCCGCTTTTCAACGGTAAAAACCTCGACGGCTGGTCGCAGAAAGGCGGCCAGGCGCGATACACGGTAGAAAAAGGCCTCATCACCGGTACTTCGGCGTCCAATACGCCCAATTCCTTTCTTTGTACGACGGCTGAATACGACGATTTTATCCTGGAACTTGAACTGCTGGCGGATGACGGATTGAATTCAGGTATTCAAATTCGCAGCCAAACCAGCGCCGGACACGGTGAAAGCCGCGTACTCGGTTTGCAGGTGGAGGTCGACCCTTCCGCCCGGGCCTGGTCGGGCGGTATCTACGACGAGGGCCGGCGCGGGTGGCTGTATATCCCGGAGATCAATCCAGAAGGGAAAAAGGCATTTCGCAGCGGCGGGCAGTGGAACCATTACCGCATAGAAGCCATTGGCAACACCATACGAACCTGGATCAACGACGTACCGGTAGCCTTTCTGGTGGATACACTCGTGGAAAAAGGTTTTATCGCGCTTCAGGTACATGCCGTCGACAAACCGGAACTGGCCGGCAAACAGGTGCGCTGGCGCAACATCCGCATCCAGGCCGGTCGGCAGATGCGCCCGCGTCCCTGGGATGGGTGTCCGGTGCAAAACCTGACGCTTAACCGGCTAAGCGAACAGGAGAAAGCCCAGGGCTGGCAGCTGTTGTTCAACGGCAAAGACCTGGACGGTTGGCGTTCGGCTTTTAAAACAACCGCTCCCGAAAAAGGCTGGACGGTACAGGACGGCATACTGAAGATCCAGGGCTCCGACGGCTCCGAATCGCACAGCTACGGCGACATAGTCAGCAGGGAAAAATTCAGCGCATTCGAACTCTGTTTCGACTTCCGGCTGACCGAAGGCGCCAATTCGGGCATCAAGTATTTTGTAGACGAAAAGTACGATTCCCGCGGCGGCTCGGCCATCGGGTTGGAATACCAACTACTCGACGATGAACGCCACCCCGACGCCACGCAAGGCGCTGCCGGCAACCGTACACTGGCCAGCCTCTACGACCTGATCCCTTCCTACAAACCGGAGAAACGTTTTCAGCGCCCGGCCGGCGTCTGGAATTCCGGCCGTATCGTGGCGCGACCCGACAAGATCGTACAACACTGGCTCAACGGTTTCAAGGTGGTGGAGTACGAACGCGGCAGCAATATTTTCGCCGCGTTGGTGGCCCGGAGCAAATACGCCGTTTGGGATGGATTCGGCCTGTTGGAAAGCGGCCCCATCCTCTTGCAGGACCACGGCAATACGGTGTATTTTAAAAACATCAAGATCAGAAAATTAGAGTGATTACCATCGTCGCTGACTTTACTCATTCCGTCTCCTGACCTTTGCCCTTGTTAATGCGCAGCCTGACAGGCATAACTTTGCAGGCTTATGCCCGTAGCCTCGTTGTTTGCCAGACAAAAATGGCGTAGCGGTCAGGCATCATGTTTCACGAATACCACAGATCATGAAAACAATTGTATTACCAGGGATTTTATTCCTGAGCCTCATATTCCACTTAACCCCTGCCATCTCCGCAACTATTCTGACGGGCGAGAACGTGCGCGTGAGTACGCCCATTGAAGGCAACGTGTACGCCGGGGCGGGCCAGATCACGATCGGGGCCGCGGTGAATGGCGACGTAAGCGCCGCCGCGGGCGAATTGTGGATCATGGATACCATTCGCCGCGACCTCATAGCCGGTGGCGGACGGATCCACATCAACGGCGTCATCGGCGAAGACCTGCGTTGCGGCGGCGGTCAGGTGTACCTGCACGGAGTCGTGCTGGGCGACGTGCTGACCGGTTGCGGCGAACTCGAAATCGGCCCCAACGCCGTGATCCACGGCGATCTGGTTGTGGGCGGCGGCCGGGTGCGGGTGTATGGCCGTATCCTGGGTTCACTGGTCATGGCCGGGGGAGAAATCGAATTCATGGGCGAAGCGGAAAAAGACGCGGAAATCCGCGGCGGCACCGCCACCCTGAACGGCGTTTTCCGAGGGCCCTGCAAGTTCGCCGCCGAAACCCTCATTCTGGGACCAAAAGCCGAATTCTACCAGCCGGTGCGCTACTGGCAGAGCAAAGGAGAAGTGGACTTTTCCGGCTATTTGCGTGAAGGCGCCCGGGCTACTTTCGATGAATCGCTGCGCCGGGACATGGGCCAGTACGACAAGGGATGGGCCATCGAAGCTTTTTCCTGGTTTTTCTTGTACCGCCTCCTGGTGGGGGCATTGATGATCGCCATTTTAGTTTGGTTGTTCGATGCATTCTTTAAACGGACCGGACGCGATCTTCCCGCACAATGGCTGAACCGTTTTGGAACGGGAGTACTCTATGTGATCGGTTTACCGGTGGCAGTTATCTTGTTGTTTATCACGGTAATCGGTATTCCCTTCGGGTTTTTTGCCTTGTTTTTATATCTGTTCACTTTGATTTTTGCCTATGCGCTTACCGCCACCGTCGGCACCTTTGCTTTGGAACAATACCGGGGCCTGAACTGGAGCAAAGGCCAGCGCATATTGGTAGGAATAGCCATCTTACTGGGCTTGAAAATCATTACCTGGGTGCCGGTATTGGGCTTTTTAGTGGCAGCCATAGCCGTGGCCGTAGCGTTCGGGAGTATTATCAGAACTTTAGCCTCCCGTTCCGACAGTGCTGCTGAAATGTCGGGGAATTAGGGGTTTATGAGGGTTTATGAGGTTTAGAGGGGTTTATGAGGGTTTATGAGGGTTTATGAGGGTTTATGAGGGTTTAGAGGG
>CALEYM010000095.1 GCA_937926185.1 uncultured Bacteroidota bacterium
TGCGGCAGCGGCGGCAGAAACTCAACATGGAACACGGCACGCCGGCGCAGGAAAACTGGTTTGGCATCGCCTTGTCGGGCGGAGGCATCCGTTCGGCTACCATCAACATGGGTTTTCTGAAAACGCTCAACCGCTTTGGGATTTTGCAAAAAGCCGACTACCTGAGCAGCGTGTCCGGCGGCGGCTACACCCATTCCTATATCCAGGCGACGGTCAAAAAAACCGGGGGGCTGGAGCATCTGTTTTCCAAAGAACACGAGGAAGCCATGCGGCAGCACGGGGAATACATGACCCCGGGTAAAGGATTCTGGAAGATGGGCAACACTTTCCTGCTGGCGGTGGCATATATTGTCAGTTGGTGCATGAGTATGATCAGCCCGCTGATCATCGTGGGGATTTTTTATTACGCCTATAATATTTTAGCTGAACTGCTGGGATCAAATCCGTTTTCCGGCACAGCCATGCCTGCCTCCGAGATTTCACGATGGGCAACTTATGGGGTGGCAGCGGTTTTCGGCATTCACTTCCTGACAAATATTTACCTGAATTTCAGCCTGAGTATTTCCAAGATGTTCAATAAGCTGGAAAGCGTGCTGGCTGCGGCGGTGCTGTTCGTGTATGTATGGCTGATCATCGCCGACCTGGGCGGCACGGGGAATACGGACGGCATCATTGCCGCATTGATAAAAATGGTCACCTTGTTCGTTCTGGGTTTTTACATCAACCCCAACGCGATCAGTTTTCACCGGTTCTACCGCAAGCAACTGGCCGATTATTTTTTGCGCTTTGCCGACGGGTATAAAAACATCCCGCTGAAAGACGTTTTTAACGCGCAATCCAATGATCCGAAAAACTACACCGCGCCTTACCCGCTGATCAACACCTGCCTGAATCTGCAAAATCCCGAAGGCGACGATAAATTCATGGGCGCCAAGGCCAACGACTATTTTCTGCTCAGCCCCCTGTTTTGCGGCTCCAAACTCACGGGCTATGTTCCGACCACCTTCTACGACGATTACCGCAACATGACGCTGCCGGCCGCGGTTACTATTTCGGCGGCAGCCGTGAATCCGGGCCTGGGCATGTATTCCAGCAAGATGCTCAGCGTACTGATCACGCTGGCCAACGCCCGGCTGGGTTTTTGGGTGTCCAATCCGCTGGTATTGAAGAAAGCCTACGACCTGGTGTGGTGGCCGGTCTACTTTTTCCGGGAATTGCTGGGCCGCATCGGCACCAACAATACGATGGTGAATATTTCCGACGGCGGGCACATCGAAAACCTCGGTGTGTACGAACTGCTGCGCCGCGGCTGCCGGCTGATCATTGCCGTGGATGCCGCCGAAGACAAGGTCTATGCGTTCCCTGACCTGAATAATCTGCTGATCCGCGCCCGCAATGAAATGGGGCTCGAAATCCGCTTTCGCGACCACCAGCAGCCCGAAGACCTGATCCGCCCCCGGCCCACGCAGGTGTATTCCAAACAACGCTACGCCGTCGCGGATATTTACCAATGGTGGACAGATGAAACCATCGCGGAACCGGGTAAAAAAGAAAAATCAGATGACATCGTAAACTTCGATGAACCGCGTAAAGTAGGCACTTTCGTGTATGTCAAATCTTCCGTGACGGCCCCCACCGGCAAACCGGTACTGGATAAAAAAGACGCCCTGAAATACGGTACCTACAAGTATAAAATTTACCATCCCGACTTTCCGCACGAATCCACCGGCGACCAGTTTTTCGATCCCATCCAATGGGAATCCTACTATCAGCTCGGCCAATATCTCGGCGCCGATGTGTTGGGGCTGAGCGACCCGGAAGCGGATGATACGCTGCAGCCCTCGGTGGAAAATCTGATCGATTGGTTCGACTATCCGGAAAGTTGCCCGCTGTTCGCGCCGCCAAGGACAGCCGCGGAGGAATCCGAATACGAAAGCGTCCGGTCGCGCGGACTGGAAGAGCCGGAGGTGAAGTACAGAATGTAACGGACAATCCGCCAATATTTCTTACCTTCGCACGTTTTCTCACGCCCTCGCGCGATAATCCGGTATGTTGCCTGGCCGGGCAAAAAACAGTACCTCCACGACTTATGCGAAATCTGTTTTCGTCCTTTTTTCAACACGAATACGTCCAGACCCTCCGCCGCTGGATTTCCGTGATCACCGCGCCCGCCCGCGCCGTCTGGGCTATGATCCTGGCGCCCATCCAGCCTGTTCTGGAGCCGCTGCATGCCGGCTGGATGCGGCTGACGGCTCCGCTTCGCGCGGCCTGGGCCGGTTTTGCGGCGCGTTTTCCGCGGACGGCTACCGCGGCCTCCTGGATCGCGGTACCGCTGCGCTGGGCATTTTATTTCGTATTATTTCTGATTTTCGGCGTCTGGATCGGCCTGTTCGGCAGCCTGCCCGGCAGTGAAGAATTGAAGACCATTGAAACGGCCAACGCCACCGAAATTTATACCGCCGACAGCGTCCTGATCGGGCGTTTTTACATTGAAAACCGCACGACGATCTCTCTCGATAAAATTTCACCCTACGTCGTCACAGCCCTGCTGGCCACCGAGGACAAACGGTTCTTCGAACACAGCGGCATCGACCTGCAAAGCTGGTTCCGGGTAGCCTACGGTTTTCTTGCCCACAGAGAATCGCTGGGCGGCGGCTCCACCCTGAGCCAGCAATTGGCTAAAAACCTGTATCCCCGGAAACGTTACCTGGTTCCGGGACTCAGTATCGTCATCAATAAAATCCGCGAAAATTTTATTTCCGTTCGGCTGGAACGCATCTACACCAAAGCCGATCTGCTCAACCTGTACCTCAACACCGTGCCCTTCGGCGGCGACCGTTTCGGCATCAGTGTGGCGTCGCGCCATTTTTTTAACAAACGCCCGCGCGATCTCAGCCCCGACCAGGCGGCCACGCTGATCGGCATGCTGAAAGCCAGCACATTCTACGATCCGGTGCGCAATCCCGAGAACGCCCGCAAACGGCGGAACATCGTGCTCAAACAAATGGTGCGCAACAGTTCTTTCGAAATATCGGTGCGCAGCGGGGAGGCCGGTATGGAACAGGTGCAGGAAATGATCAAAAAAGGCAAGGTCACCCAGGCCGACTATGAAGAGCTGATCCAAAAACCGGTAGGCGCCAAACGTTATACCGGCAGCGGCAACAACGACGGTTCCGCCACTTACTTCCGCGAATACCTGCGCACCGACATCATGCCCAAACTCCTGAAAGGTTTCACCAAGGAGGACGGTTCCAATTACAACCTGTACACCGACGGCCTGAAAGTGTATACCACGCTGCACAGTAAAATGCAGCAATACGCGGAGGAAGCCGTGCTAAAACAAATGCAGTCGCTGCAGGAACAATTCGACAAACACTGGAGAAACTATAAAAAAGAAAAACCCTGGGGCGACGACAAATGGATCGACGAGCAAATCCGCCGCAGCGACCGCTGGGCCGCCCTTAAAGAAGCCGGCCTGAGCAACGAAGAAGCCCTGGCTAATTTTGAACAACCCACCCGCATGACCATTTTCTCCTGGGAAAAAAACGGAGTGGAAACGGACACTACCATGACGCCCATCGACAGTGTCCGGTACTATTTCTGCCTGCTCAACTGCGGTTTTATGGCCATGGACCACCACACCGGATACGTGCGGGCATGGGTGGGCGGCATTAATTTCAAATACTTCAAATACGACCATATCAAAAGCACCCGACAGGTCGGTTCTACCTTCAAACCGATCGTGTACGCCGCGGCGCTGCAAGACAGCTTCCGGCCCTGTTCCTATTTGCCCAATCAACTGGTAAAAATACAGGACTGGGAACCCCACAACTCGGATGAAACCTATGGCGGCTGGTACTCCCTGGTGGGCGGCCTGGCCAACTCGGTGAACGTCATCGCGGCCCAACTCATCGAAAAAGTCGGCATCGAACACACCATTCAGCTGGCCCGCAAAATGGGCATTACCTCCACCTTGCCCCGCGAATTTGGCATCAGCCTCGGCGCAGCCGACATCTCTTTGTACGACATGATAAAGGTGTATGGCACCATCGCCAACGAGGGCAAACGCCCCGACCCGGTTGTCGTACTGCGGGTGACAACCCGCAAAGGCGAAAAAATTTACGATTACAAAGAAGACCTGGCCCAAAACCCGCGCAGCCCGGTGGAGGCGCTTACCCCCGATCAGGCCGCTACTATGACCAAAATGTTGCAGGCCGTTATCAATTCCGGCACGGGCGGCCGTTTCCGTTACGGTTTCGGGTTGTATCAGGGCGACTTCGCCGGTAAAACCGGCACCACGCAGAACCAATCCGACGGCTGGTTTATCTGTTTTAACCCAAATCTGGTTACCGGCGCATGGGTGGGCGCATCGAGTCCCGCGGTGCGATTCCGTTCGATGAGCCTGGGGCAAGGCTCTTCCATGGCGCTGCCTATCGTGGCCATGTTCTGGCATAAAATGGCCAACGACCGGAAATTCGTCAGGATGTACCAGGCCCGGTTCCCCGAAGCCAAACCCGAAGTGAGCGGCCGTTTTGGCTGTCCGTATTACATCGACATATCGCCCGACACCCTGCAAATGCTGCTGGCCGACACCACCATCCGGGATTCGCTGCGGGCCGGCGGGTACAAAAACCTGAAAGAAACAGCCGACAAATTTTTCGAACAACCCGGCGCGGATGGCGAAGGCTCCGATCAGGACCCCGAAAAGAAACGCAACATTTTCGACCGCCTGTTCGGACGCCGGCAGGAAGAGAAAAAAGAAAACAACGATCAGCAGAACCAGCAATGACCGGTGAAGTTATACCGATGCCTCATTCCACCCGGCGCCAGTACTGTGTCCGGTAAAGTGGCCCTATGTATCCCCGTACAACCAGTTCATTCGGGTTTCCGGGTTTCAGCCAGTATTTCAGTTTGTACCAGCGACCCTGTTTGGGAAACAGCACCCGTCCGCCCTGCCAGTAGCCTTCGTGAAAAATCATATTTTCGATAATTACCATGCCGAGTACCGGTTTATTCCGGCGTTCGCCCTCGCATTTTTCACAAAGGTGGTTGAGGCTCTCCCGCATCAACCTGACGATCTGTCCGAATTGTTTGCCGTCCTTTTCAAAAATGCGGATATGGCTTTTTTCCTCGCCGGTCTCATCGTCGGTGGACAGCCAGGTGCCCAGGGAAGAGGCGGGGGATTGAGCGCTTGCCGGGGTTAAATGATGGTGGAGCAGGTATAGCAGGATTATTGCACGAATACGCATCTTGAAATTTTTCGTTGAAGTTATGGGCTTTCTGCCACGTATTGGTTTATTTCAGAAAAGATCCCGCCAGCATAAAATGATCCGCCCCCCAGGCCCACAAGCGCCCGCGGCATTTTTGTTCTGAAAAATTCAATATTTCCAACAAACGCGGCTTATCCGCAACCAGTGGATCGAGATAGGAGGGCGGTAGCCAAAACCCGACCGGCTGGACTGTTCTTACGTGTAAATCGGGAAAAAAGCGGCGGAATTCAAGCGGAGAGAAATACCAGACAGGTATGCTGGCGCGCTCGTCGAGGCGAGCTTCGACCGCTTCGACCGAAAGCCGGCGGAAAGCCGCGCGCCGGCGGCCTTTTAACAAAAAATATAACGTTTCCCACCAGCAAAACCGGCTCATAACCACGGCGACGAATAAGCCGCCGGGTTTTAACAAATGGGGTAGAACGGTGCCGAAAGCGCGCATTTCATCCGGCGAAAGGCAATTTAATCCGCCAAAATTGGAAAGAACGAGGTCAAATTTTGCGTTGAGCCGTTCCTTTGTTAAAGCCCGGATATCCAGGATTTCCGTCCGAATCAGATGGCTCAAACCAGCTTGCCTTGTTTTCCCGGAGGTAATCGCTACCATTTCTGCGGATACGTCCGTTGCGAGTACCTGTGCGCCGTGTTTCGCCAGCCAAACGGCATCCTCGCCGGTCCCGCAGTTGAGTTCGAGCACGGAAGCGCCGGCATTGATTTTGTTTTCCAGATAATCCTGCACGATGGCCCTTTGTCCGCGGCCCGTTGCTGTTTCCGTAAACGTTTTGTCGTAACTGCCGGCAATATGGTCGAATCCGGTTTTTGCGCTCATCTGACGGGCGTTTTTTCCAGGCGTTTCAGCCGCCAGGTATCCAAAAGCGCCGCGGGCGCGTAGTACAGGATACGGATGACGCGGTGCCACAGGGGCGTTACGCCGTCTGTCAGACGGCGTAATTCCTGCCTCAACCGAAACCGCTTATGCACCAGCCGGTGCAGGCGCCTGTAAAACCGCGGCGAATAGGTAGCGGGGTACATCATGGCCAGGTCGTCGGAGTCGGTCCAGTTCTGTTTGTCGCCGAGCAAGTCTTTTACTTTTTCATAAAATTTGGTGCCGGGCAGCGGGTAGCTGACCGATACGCCAATGTCGTGCGGCAGCAACTCTTCCACGAGCGCAATGGTTTTTTCGATGTCTTCCCGCGTTTCGCCCAGGTAACCGAATTGGAGAAAAAAGCACACTTCCACGCCTTTTTGTTTCAGCAGGCGCGTGGCTTCGCGGATCTCCTCCACCGCGGTGCCTTTGTCCATGGCGTCGAGTATCTTTTGCGAACCGCTTTCGGCGCCCACCCACGCCTGGCGCAGCCCGCTGGCGGCCAGCGCGTCGATGGTATCTTCTTTCAGCAACAGATCGACCCGGCTCTGGATTTTATAGGTGAATTTCAGGTCTTTGGCCTGCACTACGTCGCGAAAATCCTGCGCCCAGCGGGGTTTGAGGCCGAAAATATCGTCGGCCATCCAGAAATGCCGTACGCCGTATCGTTCGATCAGCATTTCGATCTCGGCTGCCACGCGCTCCGGACCGCGGCTGTTGTAGCGGTTGCCGTAGATCGGTTTGGCGCACCAGTTGCATTTGTACGGGCAGCCGCGGGTGGTGGCCAGGTTGAGGGAGAAATAGCCGTGATGGCGCATCCAGATGTCGCGGTAGGCGTCCATGTTCACCAGGTCCCAGGCGGGGTCGGGCAGGCTGTCGAGATCGTGGAGCACCGGGCGGGGTGGATTGCGGATTGCGGATTGTCCCGAGGCCTCGGGACAATCCGCAATCCGCAATC